>JAMOMX010000392.1 GCA_027066935.1 Sulfurimonas sp.
TGGTTCTGCTGGAAATTATTTTAGAGAGATGGCTGAAAATCTTCCAAAAGATTGTGTAATAATCACTTCATCTTGTGGTAAGTTTAGATTTAACGATATTGATTTTGGTAATATTGATGGGACAGAAATACCTAGATATTTAGATCTTGGTCAATGTAATGACTCTAATGGTGCAGTAGAGATTGCAAAAGCTGTGAGTGGTGCTTTAAATGTGCCTATAAATGATCTGCCAATTTCGATAGTCCTTAGTTGGATGGAGCAAAAAGCTGTGATAATATTATTAGGGTTATTTAGTCTTGGAATTAAAAATATCTACCTTGGACCAAAGGCACCAGAATTTTTAAATGAGGATGTAACTCAATTTTTAGTTGATACTTTTAACTTGCACTATACAGGCGATGCAAAAAAAGATTTAGAAAATTTACTGATAAAGTAAGATTATGAAAATTGAATATACTTAATACATAATGTTATTTGAACTTTGTTTAGATAAAATTTCTTTATGAATTTGAACGAGTATAAACAGGTCATAAAACAATTAAATATTTATGCACATCATTATTATGTTTTAGATGATCCTATCACTACTGATGAGATATACGATAAGCTTTATCATGAAGTTTTAGATTATGAAGAGCTAAACCCTGATGATATACTTAATAATTCTCCAACTCAAAGAGTGGGAGATGTAGTATCAGATGGTTTTACTAAAGCACCACATCTATCTCGTATGTGGTCTTTAGAAGATATTTTTGATTCATCAGGTTTAGAAAAGTGGCTTATTAAGACTTATAAACTAGATGAAAATATAACTTTTTATAGTGAACCAAAATTTGATGGAGCTAGTTTAAATCTTATCTACAAAAATGGAGAGCTCTATCAAGGGATAACTCGTGGGGATGGAGAAGTAGGGGAGTTAATTACTCAAAATGTCAAAACAATTCGCTCCATACCATTAACTATAGAGCATAAAGAGCTCATTGAGATTCGTGGTGAAGTTGTAATTTTTAAAGATGATTTTCAAAAGATAAATGAAGAGAGATTAAAAAATAATGAAGCAGTTTTTGCAAATCCTAGAAATGCAGCAGCTGGTAGTTTAAGACAGCTTGATTCTAGTGTTAGTGCATCACGTAATTTAGTTTTTTTGCCTTATGGAGTAGGGGTAAATACTTTAAAGCATAAACTCTTAAGTGATAAAATGTCTTACATCTATGAACTTGGATTTAAAAAGCCACCCATCTCTCGTATATGTAAAGGATTTGATGAGATTGAGAGTATCTATGAAATCATGAAAAATGAGCGTGATAGTTATGAAATGCTACTTGATGGAATGGTTATAAAAGTAAATGAAATATCATCTCAAATAGATATGGGTTATACTGTTAAAGTTCCAAGGTTTAGTGTTGCATATAAATTTCCTGCAATTGAAAAAATTACTACATTAAAAGAGATAATTTTACAAGTTGGACGAACTGGAGCAGTTACCCCTGTTGCGATAGTAGAACCAACTGATATTGATGGAGTAGTGGTAGAGAGAGCAACTCTGCATAACTTTGATGAGATAGATAGAAAAGATATACGACTTGGTGATAAAGTTATAATTCTTAGAAGTGGTGATGTTATACCAAAAATAATAAAAGTTTTAACACATGAGCGTAATGGTAGTGAAGTAAAGTTTGAGAGACCCTCTGTTTGTCCTGTATGTGGCAGTGAGCTCTTGGATGAGGGTGTTCTTCTTAAGTGTCAAAACCTCTCTTGTGAAGCGAGAGTTGTAAACTCTATAATATATTTTGCATCAAAACCATGTTTAAATATAGATGGTTTAGGAGTTAAAATTGTTGAGGTGTTGTTTCAAAGTGGGCTTGTAAAAAATGTAATTGACCTGTTTGATTTAACGCTTGAGAAACTTTTAGAATTAGATGGTTTTAAAGAGAAAAAATCTCAAAATTTACTTAACTCATTAGAGAGTGCAAAAGGGTGTGATTATTGGCGTTTTATCAACTCTTTAGGGATTGAGCATATTGGTGAAGTAGCTTCTAAAACTTTAAGTGATAATTTTGGATTTGAGTTTATAGATGCAACAAAAGAAGATATGCTTAAATGTGATGGAATTGGCGAAGAGATGGCTGAATCTGTTTTAGAGTTTGTTCGTGTAAATCGTGAAATTATATTAGAGTTACAAAACATTTTAAAGCCAAAAGAGCCTCTAAAAAAAGAAGAAGCGCATGATAATCCATTTAAAGGTAAAACGGTAGTGCTAACTGGAACAATGAGTAAAAGCCGTGGAGTGATAAAAGAGATGTTGGAAAACTTAGGTGCAAAGGTATCGGGTAGTGTTTCTAAAAAAACAGATTTTTTGATTTATGGTGAAGATGCTGGAAGTAAGTATGATAAAGCGATGAGTTTAGATGTTAAATGTCTAAACGAAGATGAGATGAGAGAGTTATTATGAGATATTTATTAGTATTGGTTTTGTTTTTTTCAAGTTTACATGCAGATAGGGAGGGTGGCCCTTATATTGGTGTTGGATATGGAGTATCTCAATACAATAGTAATGAAATCTACAATACGCAAGAAGATATCTCTAGAGCTATAAGTATTTATGGCGGAGCATATATAAATAAATACCTTTCTGTAGAGCTAGGATATATTGATTTTACATCTTTTTCTTCACAAAATGGATATATGGTTGATGATACAAAAACATATAAACTTTCAATATTCAGCGTATCAACTTTAGTCCATTATCCAATTTTTAATGATAAGTTAGATTTTTATGCAAGGTTTGGAGCTGGACAAATTAATTTTGATGATGATAGTGGTTTTAATTTTGTTTTTGGAGTTGGTGTAGCTATCCGTTTTAACAGTTATTTGAGTTTAAAATTTGCATATGATAAACATCCTTTTTATTATGATGCAACAAGTAATAATTCTGATGATACTAGTATGAACATTGATTATATATATAGTGCTATAGAGGTTCAATTTTGAGTAGGCTAGATAGTTATTTAGTTAAAAATGATTTTATAGATTCTCGCACAAAAGCACAAGAGATTATAAAAAATTCTTTGGTAAGTGTAGATGGTAAAATTATTAAAAAACCATCATTTATAGTTGATGAAAAAAATATTGTAAGTGTAAAAGAGCATGAACAATTTGTAAGTAGGGCTGCTTATAAATTAAAATATTTTTTAGAAGAGTTGGAATTAGATATAAAAGATGCAGTATGTTTAGATATAGGCTCATCTACTGGCGGTTTTACGGAGGTACTTTTAAAAAATGGTGTAAAAGAGGTGTCCGCTGTAGATGTAGGCTCAAACCAACTCCATAAAAGTTTAAAAGATGATGATAGAGTTTACTCATTTGAGAATTGCGATATTAGAGAGTTTAAAAGTGAGAAAAAATTTGAGCTTGTTGTAAGTGATGTTGCTTTTATTTCGCTTTTAAATATTTTGGAAGAGATAAATACTCTATCTAGTGAGAATATAATACTTTTATTTAAACCACAATTTGAAGTTGGACGTGAAGTTAAACGTGATAACAATGGTGTAGTTACTGATGATAAGGCTATTAAAAAAGTAATGGAAAATTTTGAGCAAGAATGTGAAAAAAAGGGCTGGAAATTGGTTTTAAAATCGCCATCTAAATTAACTGGAAAAGAGGGTAATCTTGAATACTGTTATTTTTTTAAGAAGTAATACTTATCTTGACTAACTTATCATATTGTGATAATATGACTACATGATAAAATCTTTTAAGTGTAAAAATACAAAACAATTATTTGATGGTAAATATCAAAAGAAATTTTCTCAAGCCATTAACAATGTAGGTAAAAGAAAACTTGATATGCTGGAAGCTTCTTTTAGTGAAGAGGATTTAAAAGGTTTTTGTAGCATTAGAATAAATGAGCAATTTAAATTAATTTTTAAATTTGAGAACTCAAATGCTTATGATGTATATATTGATGATAATCATAAATAAAGGAGAAAAATTATGACAGCGATTAGGCCAAGTACCCATCCAGGAATTATTTTAAAAGAAGAGTTTGCTGTGCCTCTAAATTTAACTCAAGCAAAATTATCCAAAGATTTAAATGTTGGAATTAAAACATTGAGTGAATTGTATAATGAAAAAAGAGGTATAACTTCTCTAATGGCTTTAAAATTAGCAGAGTATTTTGGTACAACACCACAGTTTTGGTTAAATTTGCAAAATGCTTATGATTTATATAAAACATATGAAAAAGAGAGAAAAAATATTGAAAGTATTGTGCATTGTGCAGCATAAAGGAAAGTTGATTTGAGTAACAAAAACAATATAACTGCCATAGCCATTGGTGGTTTTGATGGTATGCATATAGGGCATCAGCATCTTTTTGATGAGCTTGGAGAGGATGGCTGTATAGTAGTAATAGAAACTGGTTATGCAAACCTAACTCCAAAACAAGAGCGTGGACATTTTACTTCATACCCTATTTTATATTTAGAACTAGAAGATATTCGCCACTTAGATGCTAAAGAGTTTATAGAGTTTTTAAAAAACAAATTTAACAAACTTGAAAAGATAATAGTTGGATATGATTTTCATTTTGGAAAAAACCGTAAGTATGATTTTAATGATTTGGGGACACTTTTTAGTGGAGAAGTGAAAGTTGTTGCTGAGGTATGTCTAAATGGGGATTCTATCCATTCTCATAAAATTCGTGCCAAACTTACTATAGGTGATATGAAAGGTGCTAATGCATTTTTAGGTCATAACTATACTATTAGAGGGGTTGTAGAAAAAGGGCAGGGTATTGGTAAAAAAGAGCTTGTTGCTACCATCAACATCTCAGCAAGTGAGTTTTTAACACCAAAAGAGGGTGTATATGTATCTTTAACAAGAATAGATGATGAAGAGCACTATCACCCATCAGTTTCATTTGTAGGGCATAGGGTAAGTACTGATGGAAGTTTTGCTGTAGAGTCACATATTTTAGATGGTGAAGTAGTATGTACTCAAAAAGCAAGTATTAGTTTTATCTCTTTTATACGAGATAATAAAAAATTCAATTCATTACCTGAATTGAAACAAGCGATTAAAAAAGATATAGAAATCGCTTCAAAACAATTAAAGATTTTAGCGCTTTAAAAGTGTGTAGAGTAAATCTTTTTCTTTTCCGGCTAAATATTATTTCATAATATTTGCTCGTCAAAGAGATTTACACTATATCAAAAAAAGGAGATTTTTTGAGAAAAAGAGAATATTTAGATAGTGTAGGTGATATTAGGTTTAAATTTTACCAAACTAAGGATGATTTTATAGTTGATGAAGTTCCAAATATAGAGTTTAAAGGAAAGGGTAATTTTTTAATTCTTCATGTAAAAAAAGTTGAGATGACAACTTGGGATATGATTGCGATATTTTCTGAATACTTAGGCATCCCTGCCCAAAAGATAGGTTATGCAGGTTTAAAAGATAAACATGCAACTACTACACAATATATCTCAGTTGAATCATCTTATGAGAAAATGATGAAGCAGTTTAGACATAAACAAATAAAGATTATAGATGTAACTCGTCACTCTAAATCTATAAGAATGGGTGATTTAGCGGGAAATAGATTTAGTATAAATCTTTTTGAATTAGATAACATTGATGCTGGCAGACTTGAGAAATGTGCAAGAAAAATCTCTAAAAATGGTCTGCCAAACTATTTTGGATATCAAAGATTTGGTCGTGATAGCGATAGTTTTAAACAAGCAAAAGATATGCTAAGTGGAGAGATATTTATAGAAGATACAAAAGTAAAAAACTTTTTAATTTCAATCTATCAAAGTGAATTTTTTAATAATTGGCTTCGTGAAAGAGTAGAACTCTCTCGTAAAGAAAATAATGGAAAATTTTTGATTTTAGATGGAGATATTTATCTTGCTAAAGATGCTAAGTTAGTAACTCCAAAAATTAAACCTACAAAAGATTTTGAATCAAAAAAACTTGTTCCAACAGGACTATTATGTGGTCGTGATACTTTTCGCTCAAGAGATGATGCCTTGAAAATTGAACAAAAATATGACGATGAATTTTTACAGGCAAAAGGCTACAGAAGAGAAGCACTTATTTATCCACAAAATATAGAGTGTAAATATATAAAAAAACAAACAATGTTAAATATCTCTTTTACCCTGCCAAAAGGCTCATACGCGACAGTATTCTTAGAAAGTATAGCGGATAGAAACTATAGTGCCAAGGACGTAAAGAAAAGTTAAGTTCCCACTCGCTATAATTTCGCCCTACAAAGTGGGTTCGTAGCTCAGTTGGTTAGAGCCCTCCGCTCATAACGGAGTGGTCCCGTGTTCGAGTCACGGCGAACCCACCACTTGTAAACCTCACAAATAACGACCTTTCAAAGAAAATCAAAAAATCAAAAATTAAACTTTTTAATCTTGGGTGTCCTTTTCCTCTTTTTTTTCATCTATAATATGAATTTCACTACTCGCTTTTATATCAGCTTGCTTAACTTTAGTAACATCTTTTTTACTTGGTTATTAAGAACTATAGAACTAATACCTACCTTTTAATGGGGATTGGCGTAAGTAAAGAGTTTATAGGTTAAAAATAGATACTAAGTTTTAAATTTATTAAGTAGTTTTTAATAATCAATTGATACAATCATATATAAAATAGTGGGTTGTTTAAAAATGCAAACATATAATTATTACTATTCTAATATCTCAAGATTAAGAACTAGTATAAATAAAGATAAAATAGATTTGTTAACAAAAGCTTTAGTTCAAATCTTTGTTGGAAAAAACACTAAAAGCATAATGCAAAAAACAGTTGATTCTGTTCATAGTATCCTTCCAAATGCTTCTATAATAAGTACTACTACTGCAGGAGAGATTGTAGAAGGTGGTGTATCTGAAAATACTATAGTAGTGTCTATATCTATTTTTGAAGATACTGATGTAAATGTAAAATTATTTGAAAAAGACACACCTAAAAACCTTTGCAAATCAATAAGTGACTCATTAATTACACCAAAAACAAAACTTCTAATTATTTTTAATAACCTATTTCATAATGATGGAGAATCATTAATTAAAAATATTTGGAAAATAAATCCAAATATCATTGTGGCTGGTGGTAATGCTGGGGATAATCATAAATTTAAAGAAACTTTTATAGGGATAAATACACAGATTTCTTCTACTGCAGTAGCAGTTGCAGCACTTGATTCGGACTCACTAAAAGTTGGAAATGGTCATTTTCTGAACTGGAATACCATTGGTAAAAATATGCAAATCACAAAATCAAAAGAAAGTGTAATATATGAGATTGATAATAAACCTGCACAAGATATATATAGGTACTATCTAGGTGACGATGTAGCTGACACATTACCAAATTCTGGTATAGAGTTTCCTCTTATTTTTAAAGATGATCATATTGAAATAGCAAGAGCACCTGTAGCTGTTGGAGATGATGGTTCACTTGTCATGGCTGGTCATATTGAACAAGGTACAGAAGTAAAATTTGCTTTTGGACGTGAAAGTGATAACTATATAAAAATCTATAATTCAATAAAAAAATTATCAAAAAATCCAATAGAAAGTATTTTTATCTATTCATGTGCAGCACGAAAAATATTTTTTAAAAATCATCTTAATGATGAACTTAATATGTTTCAGCAACTTGCTCCCACAGCAGGGTTTATCACTTATGGAGAGTTCTTTCATAATAATAAAAATCATCTATTAAATGTTACTTCTTCTTATATAACTTTAAATGAATTTAGCTTAAAATCAAAAACTGTTTCAAATCTACATAATAAATCAAAATCCAATAAAACATTGGATGTGATACACCATCTTATCACAAGAACAACACAAGACTTAGAGATAAATAATCTTAGCCTAAAGCAGTTTGAATCCCTTGTTAAAAAAGCTACCATCTATTCAATGACTGATACATCAGGAATTATAATAGATGCGAATGAGACATTTTGTGAGCTATCTGGCTATACTAAAGATGAATTATTAGGAAAACCTCACAATATTGTACGACATCCAAATACATCAAAATCCATATTTGAAGATCTATGGAAGACTATAAAAAGCAAAAAAATATGGCAAGGTGTTATGGAAAATAGAGCCAAAGATGGAAGTAGTTATTTTGTTAGTGCAAAAGTATTTCCAATACTTGATATTGATGAAAATATTTTATATTATATATCTATTCGTGATAATATTACTGGAGCAGCTTTAAAGGTGAAGAGACTAGAGGGTAAAGCTAGTCATTATGAAAAACTATCAAAAGAAAAAGAGTTTCTTTTAAATCAATACGAAAATGTTATAAACTCAAGCAGCGCTTTCATTCGTGTTAATGCTGATTTTCAAATAACTTATACAAATGATGTTTTTTGCTCATTATTTAAAGAGAAAAAAGAAGATTTAATTGGACTTCATCATGATGATATAATAGAACCAAAATTTTTAAAAGAAAATAAAGAAAAAATTACTAATATATTAGCACAAAACAAACAGTGGTCTGGTATGGTTAAGATGCAGCTCTTAAACAAAAGTGTACTTTTTCTGAACACAACATACAATGCTATATATGACAAAAATTTTAAAGTAATTGAATATATGGCTACTTATCATGATGTTACTGAATTGATTAAGATACAAGAAGAAATTACAAAAACTCAAGCTGATGTTATATTTACAATGGGTTCTATTGGAGAAACAAGAAGCAAGGAAACTGGCAATCATGTAAAGCGTGTAGCTGAGTACTCTAAAGAACTTGCTCTTTTATACGGATTAGGAGAAGATGAAGCTGAACTACTAAAAACGGCATCACCAATGCACGATATTGGAAAAGTTGGGATTCCTGATTCTATTTTAAATAAACCAGGAAAGCTTACTAAAGAGGAATTTGAGATAATGAAAACTCACTCTACTCTTGGGTTTAATATGCTAAAGCATTCATCGCGCCCTATTTTAAAAGCCGCTTCCATTGTAGCCCTTACACACCATGAAAGATGGGATGGAAAAGGATATCCAAAAAATTTAAAAGGTAAAAAAATTCCAATATATGGACGAATCACTGCTGTTGCTGATGTCTTTGATGCACTTGGAAGCGATAGGTGTTACAAAAAAGCGTGGAAAGATGAAGATGTTTTTAAACTATTAAAAGAGGGTAAACAAACACAATTTGATCCAAAATTAATTGATATTTTTTTTGAAAATTTAGATATTTTTCTTGAAATTAGAAAAACTTTTAAAGACTAGAAACCTGGCATATATTTATATGCCAAGGAATTTATTTAGCTACTGATAGTTTACTATAATTAAATTTAGATTTAATTTGGTATTAACTTTCAATTGTATTTTACTAGTTCTTCTTGCAAGCTTTTGATGCTTTTTTTTTAACTCTCAAGCTTTACACCCTTTGACTCATATTCCACTATTCTTCAAAAAAAATAAAATTAAAACTTGAATTAGCGAAGTTAT
This sequence comes from Sulfurimonas sp., assembly GCA_027066935.1. Taxonomy (GTDB): domain Bacteria; phylum Campylobacterota; class Campylobacteria; order Campylobacterales; family Sulfurimonadaceae; genus Sulfurimonas. The sequence goes on from JAMOMX010000392.1 coordinate 9,495, forward strand.
TAAAAATGCTCACTAAAATTTTTGAAATTATCAGATTGAACTAATTTTACTTCTGTTGATATCTTGGCAAAATGCTTCTTAGCACAAGCTATTTTTAAAGATTCACTAGTTTTAATATCTAAGCCTAAATCACTTCCCTTACTCTCAACTACAAAGTAAAGCTTCTCTTCATTCTCTTCTTCTATCAGTACAGCCCAGTCAGGGTTATATGTTCCTAGTGGTGTATTGATTTTAAACCAGCTTGGTAGTTTTGTAAAGAGTTTAATTTTTTCATTCCGATTAAACTCAATAGCAAAATTCTCTTCAATGGTAGAATCATAAACGGTATGGGTATAGATAGATTTATTTTCTCTATTTTCTATCATATTTGAAGAGAGATAACCATATAATTCTTGGTCTTCAAAACATTGTTGAGCGTAGTAAAACTCATTGCCTAACTTTTGATATTTGATACCATCAACAACAAACATACTCATCACTTTTTTGATGATTTTTATAGCCCCATCTATAAATTTTTGGGGATTATTTTTAAATCCTTGTAATTTCCCACTTTTTATAAGAATATCAACAACATTTTTTCGTGTAAGATTAGTCTCATTCTGTAAGTAAGTTATAATGTCAGGCAACTCAAAATCTATTATCTCACTATTTAAAGGGTCGTTTTTAATAGTATCCTCCACTATCTCAACACCAGCTTTTGTGATTTTATTGGTTGCTTTTGAGTAGAGGTATTTTATCTTTCCAACTGTGAGGTCATTAGCTATATGTTTAGCACACTCATCAACGAGTTTTTCAACATCAAAGTCAACTCTATAAGTTGTTTTATATTTTATCTGCTCCCATAGATTTTTAAAGTCTTCACTGAGATAAACCTCTTTGTTAAGAGTGATAAGCTTCTTATCATTTGCATCTTTAACATTGAGATTACCAGAGATTTTAGTAATAACAGAAGTGATATCAGCTTGAAGTGCAGCGAATTGTGCAGGAACTTCAAATCTATTTTCTTTTATAGCAGTTCTAAGGTTGTCTTGGATTTTACCACGAGAATCTATATAGTTGTTTTCTTGCAGATATTCATAAACTGTTTCACTATTTGTAGCTCCGAAATATTCAATGTCTCCATTTTCATTCTCTACTGGGATATTGGCAAAAAAGTGTTCTTCAATAACACCAAATTTGATTCCTTCTTCATCTTCAATCTCTTTTTGTAATGCACGAGCGAAGTCTTCATAGTTTTCATTCGCCATGACTGTTAAAGTATTTACATCAAAGCCTCTAACTCTTACCCCATCTTGATTTACACATATTCGTAAACCTCGACCTATCTCTTGACGTTTTTTCATTACAGAATTAGTTTCATTTAAAGTACAGATTTGAAATACATTAGGATTATCCCAACCCTCTTTCAAAGCACTATGAGAAAATATAAACCTAAGAGGCTCACTAAAACTAAGTAGCTTCTCTTTGTTCTTCATAATCTTATCAAAAGCACTCTCATCATCTTTATTTTTACCTGTACTATCTTTTACACGACCCTTAGAGTCTTGTGCAAAATACCCATCATGAATTTTTGAAACTTCTGTAGCAGTATCTACATCTCCAAACAGAGTATTGTATTTTGGTTTTTTAGAGATTGTTTTAAACTCTTCTTCAAACCATAAAGCATACTTACCCTTAACAACATTCCCTTCATCATCATAACTTCTATAGTTAGCGACTCTGTCGATGAAAAAGAGACTCAACACTTTAATATCTCGTTGTTTTAAACGAAGCTCTTTATCTAAATGTTCTTCTATAGTTTTTCGCACCTGTAGTCTTTTAATACTGTCATCATCAGCATCTCCAACGGTCTCGCCAAGTTTTATAATTTCTTGGTTTAAAAATTCTATATACTCACTACCTTTTTCTATGTAGATATCATTAATGACATAACCGTCATATATATCTCTACCTTTAGAGAGTTCATACAAATCATTTTTACTATTTGTATCTACTGCAATAACCTTACGCTTAGTAGACCCATTTTGTATAACATCTATCTCAATTTTTGCACTTCTAGGATTCGCTTTAACACTTACTAATCTTATATATGCTTTATTTGAAGTGTCTTCAAGTTTAACATTGGCTACTTCTATCTGTTTAACAAGTTGCTGTTCATAAGCATCAATAGAATCAAGTTTATACATAAGGTTAAATTTTTCTATGTGTGTAGCACTGTAGCGTAGCTTACAAAGAGGATTAAGAGTTTGTATAGCCTCTTTTGCTCTTGGAGTATTATCAACACTCTGAGGCTCATCTATGATAAGTATAGGATTTGTAGAAGCAATAAACTCGATTGGCTTTTGTCCGCCCAGTCTATCATTTTGTCTATGGATAATATTTGCTTTATTATCTTTAGTGGGGTCTGAAAAGCTTTTTCTAAATGCATCAATATTTATAACCATAATACGAATATCACTACTCGTAGCAAAATCTCTTACTTGCTCTAAGTTTGAACTGTCATAAACAAATGAGTCATAGTTCACATTGTCAAAAAGAGTTTTAAAGTGATCACTTGTGATTTCAAGAGTTTTTTTAGTTCCCTCTTTAATAGCGATAGATGGAACAACGATGATAAACTTTGTAAATCCATAGCGTTTATTCATCTCAAAAATAGACTTGAGATAGACGTAAGTCTTTCCTGTTCCTGTTTCCATCTCCACTGAAAAATCCATTGAGCCAAGTTTTTTAGATTGAGGAAGTCCATTACGAAGTTGAATATTTTGAACATTAGCAAGTATCTCATCATCTAGTAGTTCAAGTCTATTACCGATACCAAGGTCATTAAAGTCAGCAGTAGTTTTTTGCCCTTTAGTTTGTGGTCTTACAATACTGAAATTGCTTTGGCAAACTTCTTGACCTTCAAATATATCTACGATGGAAGCTATTGCTCTATCTTGATATCCTAAATCACTCTCAAATTGTATATTCATTATTTACTCTCTAGTCTCATTTATTAACTTGTCAAAATCGCTCAAATACTTTTCATCTTGCATGATTCTGTATTTATTGTACTCTTCGTGTGCTTTTAGTTTTGCTTCTAAGGAAGTTACTTTGCCATTATCTAACAAAATTGGATAATCAGATAGGTCTAAAAACTTATCTAAAAATACTACCCAGTCTTTCATATTTGTTACGATACCACGAGTAGCCCGATTTTCTGCTAAATCAAGGTAGGCAGATACAATTCGTTCAAGTTGTTTCATATGCTCAGTATTAAGATAATTTTTAGCCACAGATACATCAGACTTTAGTATTTTTCCATCAGGAGCATTTTTCCATGTTTTTAAGCCCATAAAAACTTTTTTTGCATCGGCTTCACTATAGATTATTTCCGCTGCTGTTTTACCATATATTGCCCAGTGCATTTTATTTTGTACTTGCGCATAAAACTGTTTCGTTGAGCTGTCATTTTTATCGTAGTCAGCACTCAAAGTATAGATATCAGTGATTTTTTGGTAAAACCTTCTCTCACTTAGCCGTATCTCTCGTATTCGTTCTAACTGCTCATCAAAGTAGTCTATGCCAAAATGATGTATATTTTTAAGTCTCTCATCATCCATAGTAAAACCTTTTACTATGTACTCACTTAAAATGTCCGTTGCCCATTTTCTAAACTCTGTAGCACGATGAGAATTTACTCTGTATCCTACTGCTGTAATAGCCTTAAGATTATAAAAATTTGTTTTATATTTTTTACCATCATTAGCAGTTGTTTCCATTTTGGAAACAACTGCATTTTCTGTTAGTTCATTTGTATCAAATATATTTTTTAAATGCTTAGAAATGGCAGGAACATTTACTTCAAAAAGCTCTGCTAATTGTTTTTGAGTAAGCCATAAAGTTTCATTTTCAAGAAGAACATCAACATTCACTTTTGCATTGTCTATTTTAAATATTACGAAGTTTGGCAGTTCTTTAGGGCTAGTAGCTATATCTTTTTTCATATTTTAAACCCGTCGAAATCGACTGCTTTAAAGTGGTAGAATTTAACCACTCTAAAATTTAAATTTAATATTTTAGTCTTCATTTGCATCTTCCTCATCACTATAAGGCAGTTCCAAAGCCTTTACATTACCAATAGCATTACCAGCTATACCTTTTATGGAACCATACATCCCAACAGTATTTTCAAGCACCTTATCTATCTGTTTATCTCTCTGTTTCCAAATCCTAGTCATAGAACGTTTCTCAGTTTCGAGATCACTTTTCATAGTTGTAAAACCTTCAACTATGGCTTCTATCTGCATACTAAATTCTCTGCTTGTTAGATATCCATAGAGCAGACTCATTTTATCTGTTTTATTTTCTTCACTCTTTTTTGCATGATTTATCTTGATGACACCATCTCTTAACACACTTGATAAACCTTTAAACTCTTCGTAAGTACATATCCAAATACCATCTACTAAGCCCAGTCTATCCATACCTGAGGGTAAAACTTCACTCACTAGCACACCAACATCTACACCTTTATCTCTCATATCTGCTTTAAACTTTTCTATCCATAATTTTTGAAAATCTTTTGTGCGTTTACTCTCATAGTAAATCTTTCCACAGTTTTGAACTTCTCTTGTATGTACTATTTGAATACAATCAGCTCCCCTAGCACCTTTTTTAATCTCTTCAATAACATCAAAAGGATACTTATCTGCCAAATACTCTTCTATAGCCAACTCTTGAACTTCCCCTTGAAGCTGCATACTCCCTTGTTCTGCTTTTCGTTGAGCGATTTGTAATTGTTCTTGAAGCTGTTTGAGTTGTTCTTCTTTCTGTTTTAGCTTTAACTCATTTTGCTCGTCTGAAGCTTTTTGAATAAGTTGTTTTTCCTCTTGAAGTCGTGCAGTTAGTGCTACCTCTGCTTCGGCTTGGACTTGTGAGGTTATCTCCTCTTTTTCACGCTTTAGCTTTTCTATCTCTGCCTTACTTTTGTTTAACTCTTTTACTTGACTAGACTTTTCATCAAGCTCTTTTTTAAGTAGCGCTATAGATTCTTCTTGTTCTTCAGCTAATTCTTTTTTAATACTCTCTTGAAGTTTTTGCTTTTCTACTTTGAGTTGTAGCTGTGTTGCTTTTTTTAGTTCTTCATCAAACTTCTCTTGCTGTTCTTTTATAGCTTCTTGTTGTATTTGTAAATCTTCTTTAGCCTTTTTAAACTCTTTCTCTTTTTTCTCGGTCTCTTCTTGGAGTTTTTTTTGTTCAGCTATATTTTTTTGTTTTAATTCATCTTCTAGTTGATGATATAGTATATCGTTTACATCTATATCTGTATTACAGTTTGGGCATTTTATTGTTGTTTTAGTTGGCATTTTAAGTTTCCTCTAGTATTAATTTTTCCATTTCTTCATAATGCTTTGGATCAATTATTTTAATAATATCTTCTAACACATTATTAACTATACTAGCACTCTCAGATAATACAGTATCTTCTGCACTATCATAAAATTCAATGGTTTGGTTATGAGAGTATTTATTAATAAATCTATAAACTTTTTCATTTAAATCATTATCTGGTATTGCAACATCGCATAGTGTTTTAAAGTCACTTCTTTTTAATGGATATTTAAAACTTAAAAAAGCTTCTAATAGTTTTCGTAATAGATTACCAATTAAATAAGCATTTACATCATCTATTTCTTCATTTTTAAATTTATAAACTTGTGAAAAAATAAAATGGTATTCTGAAGCATATTTAGTTAGTGATGAAGTAGCTGTTTTAATTATGGAGTGCCTTGTTTCATCTATAATATTTGCTTCAATTAGATAAATACTGGTTCTAGACTTTAATGGGTTAAACCAATCTCTAATTAATTTAAAATAAGCGAAATTATGTGTTATTACAAATAATTGCTTGGCAGTTCCACATTCATTTTTTAAAAAAGAATAAGAGCTAAATAAATTGTTTGAATCAAAACTTGATATTGGGTCATCTATAACAATAATACTATCTTCTATCTTGTTATCATTTTCTTTTAATTTAGTTACAAAGTATACAAATGATATAGCAGTTTTTTCACCTTCACTAAGATTATTTGCCTGTACTCCATCTCTTAAAATCTTATATCCATGATTTTCAGTATCAAATTCTAAAATAATATTTTTTCTACCTAAAAACCTATGCAGTTTATTATTAAACTCTCCCGCTCCTATTGCTTCGTTAGACAATAATCCTTCTAGCCTTTTTATTTCAATACTAAGCTCATCTTTTAAGCTATTTAATTTACTAAGTTCATCAACTTGTTTTTGAATATCTGATCTATTCTTTTTCAGATTAAATTCATGAAAATAAAAAGATGCATAGTGCAATTCAAGTTTAAATTTCAACTTTTTCAATTCATCTGAAAAGTTTTTTGTCTTATTATTATGCTTATTGATTACAGCATTAAGGCTATCTATCATTGAGTTATACAAATCTATGACTTTATTATCGATAGTTTCAAGTTTAGTAATAACAATAAATGGATTATTCTGTTTTTGTTTTAAAGCATCAATCCATTTATCAAATATTCTATTAATAGCTTTAATCTCATTAAGTAGTGATTCTTTTAAAGTTTTAAATTCTTCTTTAAATTCAGGATATAACTCAAATTCATTTTCTAGTGCATCAATTTTTATTATTTGTGTAGGTAGCCACTCTATAGCTTTTGTAATTTTATCTTTTAATTTAATAAATTCATCACTAAAATGTTGTTCTAATTCTAATAGTCTATGTTCTGGTAATTCTTGATTACAAAATTCACATTGCTGGGCGTTGTTTTGTTTATGAAGAGAGATACCTTCCTCAACCCATTTTCCAATTGTAGGAAATTCTTTAAGTCTTGCTATTTCTTTAACTATTAAGCTTGTATGTAAAATACTTTTGACTTTTTCTTTGATTGTTTCCAATCTATGAGTATCAATATGTTTTAATTCAATTGAAATTTCTTGCAGAACATTAGGTCTGATAGATTTTGTTAATTCATCAATCTCTTTTTCTATTAGTATGCTTTTTTTATCAGATACCATAGTCTCATTATCTACAATAAAACTATTAAATTTTCGTTTATCATAATTAAAATAATACTTATCAGATGTGTCTATTACTTTAAATTTTTCTTTAATCTTTTTGGCTGAATCACTCGCAAATTTATCTTGACTAGCAAGTAAGTTAGTTCTTAATTTGCTAGTAGTTTTAATACTCCATAAAATACTATCTTTTAAATCATCATTTCCAAGTTCTAATTTTTTTCTTTCTAACTCTTCTTTCTCAGTTATAACTGCATCTGAAATAAGTAAAATACTATTAATTATATTATTCCAATCAATATTCTTTTCAACAAAAACTTCGTTAAAGACAAAAAGGTTTAAAGTATTTGTAGAATAGGAGTTGTTGGTAATACGACTCAAGTCTTCTAAATTTAGAGTAAACTCATAATCATTAAGTCCTTTTATTAAATCTATATCATTTTTATGCTCAATTAGTGTAAATAATTTAGACAAGGTAGTTTTGCCACTTCCATTCCATCCATACAGTAAATTAAATCGTTGAAAATCATTTATGCTTAAATCCCAAGTAAAATCTCTAAAACTACCAAATTTTTTAATTTTCTGTATTTTTTTAAGCATATTTACATACTCACAATTTCATCAACATCAAACTGTTTCGACACTTGCATCACATGATCCCTATTTCAATAAAATTATTTACATGGTTAAAGTTTTCTACAGAAGTTTCACTATAATCATCAGAACAATAACTAGATATTTTAAAACAATTCATAAAATGAAAACTTTGAATTAAAAATATGTTATTATCTACATATTCTAACATCCATTTACTTTTATCTGCTTGACCAGATTTTGTGGTATTTTGTTTCTCTTGTTTATCTATCGCATATTTTAAATTTTCAATTATATTTTCATCATAAACACTATTATTAATATAAATGTATATATCTTTGGGTATAACTTTTTTATCTTTAATGCCATAGGAGATTTTATATTCTAAATCTGCACCATATTTTTGAGGTTTAATAGGATAAGTATTATTTATCTCTGATATTGAAGAAGCTATTGCTTCACCTGTTCTCTTAGCTTCATTTCGATCATATTTCTCACTAATTGACCAGTATACATAATGATTTAAAATAAAATTTATATTGACTAAAATTAGTAATCTTAAAGTTTTTTCATCAACATATTTATCTGATTCTATCCATTCTAGTATATTATCAAAAACTTGTATAAAAATTCTTGCATTTAAAATATCTACTTCTTCTACAGTTCTTTTTAAAATATCTTTATGCTCTTTAAGTGATGTTTCTTTATACTCATCAAATATCATATTAAAAAGTTCTTTACTTGTTGGTGCAAAAGATAAGTATTTTGATATAGATTTCTCTTTTACATTTGTAAAAACTTTTTTATCTTCACCAATAAATACATCACTATTTAATATGATAACTACTTTACATTTAAAATTTAAAGTTAATTGAGTAATAAAACCAAACAAATCATTTAAATCTATATCTTTTGATTTTCTTTCAAAATCATCAAAACATATTATTGCTCCACTATTTAAATACTCTTCAGTTTTTTTAAATTTTTTATCTTTTAAGATACTATCTAAATTCTCAAATGACTTATCAGTCAGTTTAGATAAGTCTACGCTAAGTCCAAAAATATTAATACTTTTTGTAAAAGAGGAAACTAAATCTAATGTGCCTTGTGCAAGTTTTTTAGATTTTTCTTCTACAATAGAGCTATCTACACTTTCAAATATTTTTATAAATATTTCATTTTTTATTTCCTGAATAGATGTTTTTCCATACAGACTAATATAATGATTTGGTATTTTCTTTTTATCATCATTTAATATTTTAGTAATAGTATTTTTCCAAAAATATGTTTTACCACTTCCCCATGTACCAGAAAGCATAATGATTTTATTATCTGAAATCTCATTTAGTAAATAACCTTTATCTTTATCTGTTAAATACTTTTCTAATTTTTCTATATGTCCCATCTTTATACACTCACAACTTCATCAATATCAAACTGTTTCAGCACCTGTATAGCATTAGTCTTGACATTTGTATCAGCAAAGCTTTTATCTTTAAACACAACTCTTGCATGGCGTTTTTTCTTTTCTTCATCATAGACTACTTGCTCTTTTATAAACTCGGCTATGGCTTCTACTACTGTTATGGTTATGTTGTCATCTAGGCAGACTACTAAGGTTCCGTAGCCTATGTTGTAGACTGTTTTACCTTCTATAGTTAATTCTTCTATTGGGAGGGTTAGGTCTAAGCCGTATTTTAAGAGGATTTCATAGAGTAGGTCTTCACTTGTTCTATCTGATTTGATATTATCTACTGCATCAAGTAGGTTTGTTTCAAGGTTGTCAAAATCACTATCCCACTCTTTTATATTTGAGCTATCTAGTTTATAGACTTTGAAGCCTATATCTAAGTTTGAGAGGTCTTTGTCTGGGTTGTCGGCTATGATTTTATCTCCAGCTCTTCGGATACGCTCTTTTCCTATTTCGCAGATAGTTGGAAAGTCTTTATTATCAATTTGTTCTGGTAACTGAACCATAATATATTTTATGTTTCTATTATCTTCTTTACTATTGTAATCTATTGTGGAATGAGCTGTTGTTGCAGAACCACTAAAAAAATCAAGCACAATATCATCATTTTTTAAAGCAATTTTTTGTAGATGATTTATTAATTTGATTGGTTTTGGATAGCTAAATGGATTAGTTTTGTTAAATATATTTTTAATATCTTTTGTACCATCACCTGTAGAAGCAACTTTTATTAGCATAGAATCAGGAGTTTTACCACAAGATAATATATTACCATTTTTATCTGTAATAATTTGTTCTTTTGTTTCATTTATATATTGCTTATAAAATACTTCCCATTCTTTATTAGCATTTTTTTCAAAAACTATTCTATTCTTAGATAATCTCCACTCAAAACGATTTATATCACATCTCCATTGATGAATTTTGCCATTTAACATTATTCCATCAGGACATTTGATATCGTAATGTAGTCCAGGTCTATCTCCAATACTAAAATCATTTAAATTTCTTAAATAATATTTTCCTCTTGTTTCAAGATATTCATCATCTAAATTATATATCTTAAGCATATCTTTTGTTGGAGGTAGATTATAAGCTGAAAAGATATTTTTACTTTTAGCATAACATAAGATATATTCATGTGAAATAGCAATATATTTATTGTCATTTTGATTACCAGATGCTTTTTGCCAAACAAATTCGGCTACAAAATTATCCTCCCCAAATATCTCATCACAAAGTTTTCTAAGATTTGCTACTTCATTATCATCAATACTAATAAAAATAACCCCATCATCTTTAAGCAGATTTCTAGCCAATTTCAAACGCGGGTACATCATAGAGAGCCAATCACTATGGTATCTACCATTTGTATCGCTATTTGTACTGAGTCTATTTCCATCGCTATCTATCTGACCTGTTTGCTCCATATAGTTTTTGATGTTATCTCTAAAGTTATCTTTATATACAAAATCTTTACCCGTGTTGTATGGTGGGTCTATGTATATCATCTTCACTTTTTTGTGGTAAGACTTTTGTAGGAGTTTTAGCACTTCAAGGTTATCGCCCTCTATGTAGAGGTTTTGAGTAGTGTCCCAGTTTTTAGACTCTTCTTTGCAAGGTCTTAGAGTTCCTGTAGATGGTGTTTGAGCTATGCGTTTGGCTTCTTGTTTACCGTTCCAAGTGAAGTTGTATCGTTCATTTTCTTTGTCTGTAAACTCGCCTAATTCTTCTTGTAGTTTTGTAAAGTCTATCTTACCCTCTGCAAAGACTTCAGGGAATAGCTCTTTTAGTTTTTCTACATTTTCACTCACGATATCTAAACTTTTTCCATCTAACTTCTGCATATTTACCCTTGTAGTTTTGTTTTTAAATTTTCTAGTTTTTCATTTAGCTTTTTAAGCTCAATGTTGAGATTTACTTTGGCTCGTATATCTGTCTCTTTTTTTATCTTTGATACTGTTTCACTGATACTTGTCTCGATCTCTTGTATCTCACTTAGCAGTTCTTTTGTATCTTCACTTTGCACTAAGTTGCCACTGTAGCATGAAGCATTAAACGCAAGTAGTTTATCTAAGTAGCTGTTGTAAAACTCAAAAAAGTTTGTAAATGGATGGTTTTTAATCTCTAAACTTTCTAAAAACTCTTGTTCTATTTTACTACTATTATCCAAATCAATCCACTCTGTAAAAAAGCTCTCTTCTACAACTAACTTACTACTGTCATTTTTGTTGATTCTTTTAGAGCTTATGTTTATGCATATCTTGTTTTCATCTGCAAAAACAACTATGAGAGGGTAAGGAATGTTTTGAATAATATTAGCCAGCTTTTTAAGTCTCTGAGGTGCTAGTAGCTCTACTCGTATAAACGCTATCTCTGAGTAATCGTTCTCTTTATCGCTAAATGGTGCTATGTTTATTTTGTCTTTGTTTAGAAGATACTCTAAAGTGATGTTTTCTACATCTTCACTTATGATTTTTTTCTCATTTGCATTAAGTGAAAAGTTCTCTATAAACTGCTTTTTAAATAGCTTACGATTTATCTTACATGCAAGTGGAATATTTAGCTTATCAAGGAGTTTTTTTTTCATTTGACAACCAAGTAAGATATTAGCTCAAAGTCTTCAATGGAACTAAAGCTATCACTTGAGATAGTAGTGCCACCACGAGAAAAAAGTGAGTCCATTCCACTCTCTTCTTTCTTACCTATTATGCTTTCTACGGCTGTTTGTAGCTGAGTTGTATAGTGAGACATAGAGGCATAGTTATCTGTTTCATTTTCAAAGAGTTTTACTGCTTCACTCATTGCTTCTTCTTTACCCACACAAAGATTTTTATAGATGTCTAATATGGTTTTAGCACTTGTAAACCCGAGTTTTATTTCATTATTTTCATCAATATAGACAAGATAGTAAGGCTCTAGTGAATAGTTGTCAGTATGCACTTCATTTTTTAAAAGTTTCAGACAAAATATAGTTCCCTTTCCAATAGAGGTATTTGAAACCTCTTGATTTAACACAACACTGTGAAGACCTAAAGGACTGCGTTTTAGTTTCTCTTCGCCAGTTTTTAAAAAGCCCATCAAGTCCATCTTAAAGTCATTGAGTGTTAAGTCAGTTATAGATATACCACCACTTACATCTTCTAAGTCTATGACTGTCTCTTGCAGCTCTTTTAACTGTTTTGCTCTGTAAGATAGGTCATTCATATCACTAGTGTTGCCTGTATCTATGATGTTCTCTTCGCCTGTTGCAGATACATCAAGTAAAACCATTTTTCCACTTACTCTTGCTTCTAGGTTTATATACTCGTCAAGTTCCATATTTGCCCAAAAGTTTACAAGTTGGATTGTGTCATTTGTAGAACCAAGACGGTCAATCCGTCCAAATCTTTGGATGATGCGAACTGGATTCCAGTGAATATCATAATTTATAAGATAATCACAATCTTGTAGATTTTGCCCCTCACTAATACAGTCAGTAGCTATGAGTATATCTATCTCTGTAGTTGCATCAGGATCTGTTTTATCTCTGCTTTTTGAGATAGGAGAGAAATTAGTAAGAAGTGAGTTTAAATCTTTATGTTTTGTCTGTAATGTAGTTTTATTTGTACCACTTCCAGTTATTAGACAACTCTCTACACTAAAGCTATCTTTAGCCCATTTATGTATATTTTTATATAAATATTCTGCTGTGTCTGAAAATGCAGTAAATATAATAACCTTTTTATTATCTTCATTAAAAGGATTGTTGATTTTTTCAGTGATATTCTCTTTTAGTATTTTGAGTTTATTATCTCTTTGGCTATCTACTTCAACTGAGTCGGCTAGTAAAATCTCAAGCTTATCCAAATCACTTTGTAGGTCTTGTTTCCATCTGATTTTATCTACATCAGCTATTAAAACTTTTACCTTGTTTCCTATGAGTTGTGAGGCATACTCATCACTCTCTATATCTACATCTACTATATTTGCCTCTTCATATGTACTATCACTATGGTTATCTATGAGGTCTATGATGTTCTGGTTTGTATTTATGAGCTTTATGAGTGTTAGAGAAAAAGAGTTTATAGAACTTTCCATCCTCTTTAGTAAATTAACTCGCATTAGGTGTATTAGGCTATTTTCTCTATCTAGTTGTTTAAATACTCTACCATTACCTAAATCAATATCGTATTTTTCTGAATACTCTTCTTGTTTGTGTGGATATACATACTTCAAAGGGCTATAAGCAGATAGAGTCATTCTTCGTATGGTTTTATTTATCTCTGAGAGAGGAGGAAAAGAATTTTGTGTATCGATATCTGGTTTTAAAGTTATAGGTTTGTTTCTTTGCGGAAATTTACCTATATCTGTAGTATCATAGTATTTCTCTATATGCTTTCTACTTCTAGCGATAGTTACTAAATCAAGAAGTTTAAAGTAGTCAAAATTTAAACTATCTAAGAGCTTTGCCGTAGTTCTATCACTTTCACTTAACTTCATCCAAGTATTGAATTTATTTTGCGATTTTCTAAGTGTTTGCTCTATTGATTTTATACCTTGTTCATTAAAAGCATTGTCTTTAGCTTCTGTAATGAATGCTACTTGATTTTTAAGGTCATTGAGTTTGTTGTTTACTGGTGTAGCTGAAAGCATTAGAACTTTTGTTTTAACACCTTTTTTGAGGACATCTTCAAGTAGTCGAGCATATCGTGATTTAGTTTTTTTCTTTTTATTTGTAGTTCCACTGTTTCTAAAGTTATGAGATTCATCTATCACTATAAGGTCGTAGTTTTCCCAGTTGAGAGTTGAAAGGTTTATTTCGCCACTCATACCTTTTGCTCTTGTAAGGTCTGTATGGTTTAAAACATCGTAGTTAAATCTGTCATCAGCTAAGATATTTCTTTTATCATTTACAGTATAGATAGACCAGTTTTCTCTTAGTTTTTTAGGAGCTAAAACTAAAACTCTATCATTTCTAAGCTCATAGTATTTTATAACAGCAAGTGCTTCAAATGTTTTACCAAGTCCTACACTGTCAGCGATGATGCAACCATTGTATTTTTCAAGTTTATCTATTGCACCAAGAACACCATCTCTTTGAAAGTTATAGAGTTTATTCCAAACGAGTGTATCTTTAAAACCTGTTTTAGTGCGTATGATTTTCTCTTCATCAAGTTCACCGATGAACTCTTTGAAGATGTTGTAAAGGGTAAGAAAGTATAAAAACTCTGGCGATTTATCTTCATAGATCTCTTCAATGCTACTAAGAAGATTTTCTTTTATATCGTGAACCATGACTTTGTTGTTCCAAATCTCATCAAAGGTAGATAAAAAGTCTTTTGTTGTTTCACTGTCTTTTACTAAAGTGTTCATATGAAACGAATCAGAGTTTGTATATCCAAGTCCAACAGAAGAGAAGTTTGAGCTTCCTTGTATAGCTGTAATATCATTAGTGTTGTCAATATGGTAAAGATTAAAAGGGATTACACCTTGAGTTTTAACCTCTTTAACTTTTACTTTCTCTCTTATCCAAGTAGCACATTCACGAGCTATTGGTACTTGTTGTAAAGAGTTTTTAAACTTTATCTCTTCAACTTCTCCAAAAAGAGGATTATTAATATAATTGTTTTGATAAATAGGGGCAGTAAAAAGAAATCTAAGCTCTTTAACGCGAGTTAGTTCTTTCTTTAACTCCGCAAAAGCATAGATAGTAAAATAGGCTGAAATAATAGAAAGTTTAGAATTGCTTTTAATGTTTTGTTTTAAAACATCTCCAACTTTGCCATTTTTTTTATTGTCTATTAACATATACCTACTGCTTTTTAAATTCGTAATATTATTTAACGCATAGTAAAATAATTTAGTTATTCTATTTTAGCTAAATTATATAAACAATTTCATATTTTAATATCTTAATGCTAAATATTTCCACACAATATTATTCTCATCTGCATAAAAATTTTCGTTTATCTTCATGTTTCTGCTAAGTGCTTCATAATCAAAATAAAACTGTAAATTTTCTGGCATATCTTTTAAAGCTTCTGTTTCTTCTATGTTAGGTATATGCTACATCTTCCATTTTATTTTCGCCTGTGCAGTGGATGTTATCGAATTTTACTTTAAATCGTATTTGTATTCTTTTTCTAGTTACAATACATTTTAATAATACGAAATAAGGAAAATAACAATATGAAAAAACTACTTTTATTAGCTACTTTTTTGCTCTCTTCACTTTATGCGCATGAGTGTCATTATAAACTTGATATAAACCTAGATATGACTAAAGGTGAACTTCATGGTGATGCAATTATTATTAGTGATCATCCCTCTATGAAACTACTAAATTCAAAAGCAAATATTATTGATGTAGAAAATGCAACATTTAATATAGTTCAAAATGAACCACAATTGATAAAGCAAGACCTAAATAAAAGTATAAAAATCTCTTTTAGCACTGATTTTAAAACTTTAAATGGTGATGCTTTGTTGCTAGAGACTTGGTATCCTAAAGTAGATATGTTGTGTAGCTATGAAACAAATATTACAAATACAGATTTAAAAATAATTACAGAACCATCTAATATATTAATAAATAATCTGCACTTAATAGCATCTAAAAACTACACTGAAAACTCTCTCAAAACCAAAGATGATTTAACTTTAACAACATACTTCTATCAAAAAGATTCCCATCTATCAGATAGTTATCTTCAAAAGAGTGAAGAGTATTTTAAACTTTATAAAGAGATATTTGGATTTATACCATTTAAAGAGTTCTCTATTATAGAGACTTCCTTTCCTGCTGGATATTCAATGCCAACCTTTACACTTATTGGACAACAAATTATTGCAAAAGATTTCGTAATAGAAAATTCTTTAGGACATGAAATAGCCCACCAATGGTTTGGAAACTACGTTTTTTCTCCAGATCAAGGAAATTGGAGTGAGGGGATGACTACTTTTTATTCTGATTATCTTTATGCAGAAAATAACAATAAAGGGTTTGAGTATAGAAAACATATGCTTATAAAGTACAACTCATATGTAAATTCTAACAATGAAAT
>JAMOMX010000393.1 GCA_027066935.1 Sulfurimonas sp.
GAAAATAAAGTTATTGCCGTATTTGATATGGAAAAACCATCTCCTTTTATTTTTTATAAACTAAAACATCTTGGAAAATACTCAACTGTAGTTTTTAAAGATGGAGTTACTATAGATAAAAAAATTAAAAAATCTCTAAATGGTGTTATTTATGAGATAAACAGCTCCTCTTTGGCATTTAAACCAACAGCTCAAAAACTCAATGATATTATTGATGATATTACTAAAACTAAAGTTGTATTTATTGGTGAGAAGCATACCTCATTTTCTAGCCATCTAAATCAGCTAAAAATCATTAAAGAGATGTATAAAAAAAATAAAAAAACAGCTATAGCTATGGAGATGTTTCAAAAACCATATCAAAAATATCTTGATGCTTTTATAGCTGGTGAGATTACTGAAAAAGAGATGATTAAAAAAACTGAGTATTTTGATAGATGGAAATATGACTATGAACTTTATAGACCGATTTTACTATTTGCTAAAGAAAAAAAGATACCAATTGTAGCTATAAATATAGATAGACAAATTACAAAAAAAGTTGTAAGTGATGGGCTAGATTCACTAGATGAAGAGCAACGCGCTCAAATTCCAAACTCAATTGATTTTAAAGCTACAAAATACAAACAACAACTACAAATGATATACTCTATGCATAAATCTAAAGATTTTAAAAGCTTTGATGAGTTTTACCATGCTCAACTTGTTTGGGATGAATCAATGGCACAAAACACAGTTGATTTTATGAAAAAAAATCCTGAACATTCTGTTGCTATTTTAGCAGGGAATGGACATATAATGTTTGGATATGGAATCCCTAGCAGAATAGAGAGACGAGGAGTGACTGATTATACTATTGCTCTAAATATGGAAAACCCAGAACCTGGCATTGGAGATTATATACTTTATCCATCAAATATAGGGACTAAAAAAGCAAATAAACTTGGTGTTTATCTAAAGGGTGGTGAAGAGTTAGAAGTTTTATCACTTGTTGAAAACTCTCTAGCTGCTAAAGTAGGTATACAAAAAGGAGATATAATTATCGCTTTTAATGGAATTCCTATAAATAAACTAAGTGAGTTAAAAATAGAGCTTGCTTTTGTTAATAAGAGTGTAAAGCTTACTCTAAAAAGGGGTTCTGAAAATATAGATGTAGATATTGACTTTTCTTACTTATAAACTAGGTTATCAACCTAGTTTAGAAACTATATCAGCTTCAACATCAGCTATATTAGCTGTACCATCAACAGTTATATAGGTTAAACTATCAATTTTAGAGGCTTGTTCTTTATAATAATCTACAAGAGGTCTTGTGAGGTTGTGATAAACTTTTAATCTATCAAGCACTACTTCTTCTTTGTCATCCTCACGCTGAACTAGCTCTTCACCAGTCTTGTCGTCTTTTCCTTCAACTTTTGGTGGGTTATAAGTTAAATGATAAGTTCTTCCACTTGCAAGATGTGCACGACGACCAGCCATACGAGTAACTATTTCAGAATCTGGAACATCTATCTCAATTACTGCATCAATAATAATTCCAGCACTTGTAACAGCATCAGCCTGTGGAAGTGTACGAGGGAAACCATCTAAAAGGTAACCATTTTTACAATCATCCTCAACAATTCTATCTTTTACAAGACCAATGATAATCTCATCACTAACAAGTTGACCAGAGTCCATTGCAGCTTTAGCCATCTTACCCATATCTGTTGAAGCTTTAATAGCTGCTCTTAACATATCTCCAGTTGAGATTTGAGGGATATTATATTTTTTAGTTAAAAATTGAGCTTGGGTACCTTTTCCAGCACCTGGAGCTCCTAGTAATATTATTCTCATATTTGTCCTATTTTTTTTATTTAAATTATATATAAATCGAGTTTAAAGTTAGTTAGTAGAGTAAATAGTTTAATTTACTTCCTCTTTAAATCCAAATTCGTTCTCATCAGAATCTTTTTGAGCTTCTTTGATATCTTCTATAAGTTCTTTACATTCGTCCTCTTCAATATCGCCACTTTGTATCTCATCCAATACATCTTGTAAATCTGCTTTAAATTCACGAAGTTCTTCTATCTCTTCTTTCGCATCTTGAGATGCCTCTTTGTTATCAGCAATCTCTTCAAAAATCTCATCCAATCTTTCATCTAAATCTGGA
>JAMOMX010000394.1 GCA_027066935.1 Sulfurimonas sp.
AAATATGCCAAGCAACATACCGAAGAGCACTTTTCATTATCAGTAATGGCTGATCAATATAAGGTTAAATACCAAGAAATGGCAGGCGGTATTAATAAAATGCAAGAGGTTTAGTGTTATTTATCCAATAATAAATATCGCTTATCTCAATCCTCGAGATTATTTGTAAAATATTTGATAGCATTTTAGCTATGAAAATAGTTAAACCCATCATGGATCTCTTATTTACCGCAGTACTCTCCATATTTCTGATCTTTATTCTTATGTGAGACCTTTGCACGGATAACATAAATCCCATAAAAATGAGAGAATAGGATTTTACCCGATAGGTTAGAACAATGGCTTGGAAAAACATAAAACAAAGAAGCTTCGCAGATGAGCTCGTTGAAGTGCATAGCGCGGTTGAAGAACTTGACGATGTTCATGAATTGATCAACTGGGCAAGGATAGAGAAAACACCCAAGATAAAGAAGCGTCTTACAACGTAAAAAACGGCTCAGATGGTAAGCGTAAACCCACCTATGGATTCAAAGCACATATCAACGTAGAAGAAGATGGCTATATCAAGCGGTATGAGTTTACCGCAGGTAACGTCCATGACTCGCAAGTCTTTGACACACTCCTTACAGGAACAGAACAAGAAGTCTATGCCGACAGTGCCTACAAGAGCAAAAACAGTCATTTTTTTTAAAAAACTGACTCAATCATCAGGCTAACTTGGAAAGAGATCATTCGTGCAAAGGTCTCAGATAGTAATATTATTTTTGACTCAGCACAAGCTATGGTAGTAGGTGCTAAAGATAAATTTAGCTAGTCATTGGGATATTTAGAAATTACTAATAATATACTTTATGATACAGGATCGTTCGTTGAAACAGGTGATAGCTATGGTGCAGTTATGCTCTGGGAGACTTTAGATGTACAGTTTGAAAATAATACTATTGTCGATGCACGAGTGAGAAGCATATGGGGTAAAAAGACTATTTTGAATCTATTTTTTAGAAAAAATGTGATTATTGGTAGTACCTCTCCTTCTAGTGAGGCACCAAGTCAAACTAGTTTTAATTATAACTACTATTACAATACTGCTTCAAGTGGATATGCATCTGGAGCTAACGATGTAGTATTTGCCACAAATACTCAAACCAAAATAAGCGACTACACCTTTACCTATGAGAGGTTTACAAAAGTACCAAAACAGAAAATACTCAAAGGTATCATCACAACAAAAGAGAGTCCACATTATAAAAAAGCTGGTAGCAATATAATGGTCAAATGAATAATCATAAATTATGATGTAAGTGTATAAAAGCTTCCCCTATTACCTTTCATCTGATTTTTTATTTTTAAAAAAAAACTATGGTAACTTTGCTTTCATCATGTCTACTTATAGCTCAAATATTAAAAATAATAAGGTATAGGTAGCATCAATGCTGCAGGATTAAAAAGAGGATCTCCCCCCATGAAAAAATATTCTTTTGTTATAGCAATAATAATGTCATCGCTAATAGGTTGTGGAGGTGATAAAGATTCATCATCATTAAATTTAGCCCAAGTAGCAATTGAAAAAATTGAGGCCTATGCTGATGCTTCTAATCATACGTCGATACCAGTCCTTGAAGATTATATTAAAGCAGGTGTTACAGGCGTTGATAATAATAATGTGGGTAAAATTAATGATGCAGTAAAAGATATTGGCGCAGAAAATGTAGATACCCTCGAAGAGATACAAGCCTTAGTAGATCAATTAACGACTAAGGTAGACGCAGACACAACCATCCCCATTATCACACTCAAAGGCAAGACCACAATTTCACTCACGGTAGGTGATACCTATACAGAGTTTGGAGCAACAGCAATAGATGATATTGATGGAAATATCTCCGCTAAAATCAAAGTAATATCTAATGTAAATATGAACAAAAAAGGGACTTATGAAGTTACCTATAATGTTTCAGATCTAGCTGGAAACAAGGCAGAAGAAAGAAAAAGAACTGTAATAATAAACTCTCCACCCGAAGAAATAACAAACAGAATGCCAATAGCTTCAGCGGTACGAATAAATGGAGTGGCAAAAATAGGAGCAACGCTTACACTCAGCTACACTTTTAATGACATCGATGGAGATAGTGAAGGTGCAAGTATCATAGCTTGGAGCACTCCAAGCAAAGAGCTTCAAAGAGGCACGAGTAAAACGTTTACAATACCTAAAGGCTACGAAGGAGACAGCATAGGCGCTTGGATACATCCAGTGGACTCTAAAGGGCTAGAATCCAATATAGCTTATGAGGCGAGTAATAACATGCTAACAATAGAGTCAAGTATTACAAACCCAGACTCTCTATATCTGGAAGAGGTACATATACCTAAATATGATATTAATAATCCAACCCATGTGCTAATAACAACAAGCAATGAAATGTGGACTTCATCAGTACTAAATGATCCAAACTATAAGCATTTTTATGTTGCACCAGGTACTTACGGTGACGCTACAAAAAGTCATTATGATCCTATTTATAAAGTATTAACAACTAGCGGGACGGAAGAAGATAGAAGAACTATTAGTCTTTATAACGGTAATGATACCCATCCTGCCTCTCTACCTGATGATCAAGTGGCCAATGTGGCTTTTCGTTTAACAGGAGCTAGTTACTGGACAATAGACCGGATGGCAAACTTAGATCGTAATACAAAATGGTCATTAGCTATGAAGTTAAGTTCCAACAATAATATCATCAATAAGTGGCATTTAAGAAATCATGGCTATGGTGTTACTCTGCAGTCAGGTAGTAGTTACAATACGATACAAAATAGCTATATCAATCACGCCACAGATAGCTCTAGAAGAAGTCATGATGCTATTGGCTTGCAGGCTGCTATTGATAATAAGGGTACCCCATCAGTTGGAAATAAATTTATAAATAATGACATAAGAAATGCAACAGATGGCATACAGTTAACTTGGAACTATTCGGCCAATAGTAATTTTGAAGGAACAATAATAGACTCTAATCGTATCTGGTTTGATCAAGATGCTTATGTTGATAGAGATGGTAAACAAGATCCAAATGGAGAGTATACCAATGCTGAAAACTTGATGGACATAAAGGCTGGTTCTACAAATGCAAACAGCCCTGTTATAATTACAAATAACATTATGTGGGGACTTAAAACATCACACCCAGTAGGTCAAGATAACAATCAGATACTTAGTTCAGGAACAGCTATTGTTTTTCATGGGGCATCACAAAATATCAGACTCGATAGTAATGTAGTTTTTGATGTGCAAACGGGGATTAATATCGGACAGGACAAAGGGTTTGGAAATGGTGAAAATATCAAACTTGTAGATAATATTTTTTATAACATTAATAAAAGTAATCCTGAAGATTTTGATTATATGTTAGCTATTGCCAACTTGAGTGCTAACAATCTTCTTATGAAAAACAATACCATCATCAGAAATTTTACCAGTAGCTCAGGCTCAGGTAATGCTATATACACAAAAGCACCAAGTATCATAAAAAATAACCTTTTAATAGATACTAAAAATACCAATAATGCCACTGCAAGCACAGTGGAGGATAACTGGTTTTATAATGCAAATGAAAACTTTACTACAGATAGCAATTCTCTCTTTTATGATAATGCTACTCAAGCTAGGATGAGCGACTACACCTTTACCTATGAGAGGTTTACAAAAGTACCAAAACAGAAAATACTCAAAGGTATCATCACAACAAAAGAGAGTCCACATTATAAAAAAGCTGGTAGCAATATAATGGTCAAATGAATAATCATAAATTATGATGTAAGTGTATAAAAGCTTCCCCTATTACCTTTCATCTGATTTTTTATTTTTAAAAAAAAACTATGGTAACTTTGCTTTCATCATGTCTACTTATAGCTCAAATATTAAAAATAATAAGGTATAGGTAGCATCAATGCTGCAGGATTAAAAAGAGGATCTCCCCCCATGAAAAAATATTCTTTTGTTATAGCAATAATAATGTCATCGCTAATAGGTTGTGGAGGTGATAAAGATTCATCATCATTAAATTTAGCCCAAGTAGCAATTGAAAAAATTGAGGCCTATGCTGATGCTTCTAATCATACGTCGATACCAGTCCTTGAAGATTATATTAAAGCAGGTGTTACAGGCGTTGATAATAATAATGTGGGTAAAATTAATGATGCAGTAAAAGATATTGGCGCAGAAAATGTAGATACCCTCGAAGAGATACAAGCCTTAGTAGATCAATTAACGACTAAGGTAGACGCAGACACAACCATCCCCATTATCACACTCAAAGGCAAGACCACAATTTCACTCACGGTAGGTGATACCTATACAGAGTTTGGAGCAACAGCAATAGATGATATTGATGGAAATATCTCCGCTAAAATCAAAGTAATATCTAATGTAAATATGAACAAAAAAGGGACTTATGAAGTTACCTATAATGTTTCAGATCTAGCTGGAAACAAGGCAGAAGAAAGAAAAAGAACTGTAATAATAAACTCTCCACCCGAAGAAATAACAAACAGAATGCCAATAGCTTCAGCGGTACGAATAAATGGAGTGGCAAAAATAGGAGCAACGCTTACACTCAGCTACACTTTTAATGACATCGATGGAGATAGTGAAGGTGCAAGTATCATAGCTTGGAGCACTCCAAGCAAAGAGCTTCAAAGAGGCACGAGTAAAACGTTTACAATACCTAAAGGCTACGAAGGAGACAGCATAGGCGCTTGGATACACCCAGTGGACTCTAAAGGGCTAGAATCCAATATAGCTTATGAGGCGAGCAATAATATGCTAACAATAGAGTCAAGTATTACAAACCCAGACTCTCTATATCTGGAAGAGGTAAATATACCTAAGTATGATATTAATAATCCAACCCATGTGCTAATAACAACAAGCAATGAAATGTGGACTTCATCAGTACTAAATGATCCAAACTATAAGCATTTTTATGTTGCACCCGGTAAATACCAAAGTCGATATATCAATCTAACAGCAAGTGGGAGTAAAAACGATAGAAGAACTTTGAGTCTTCATAATGGCAATGATATGCATCCAGCGGCATTGCCTGATAATGAGGTTGCAAATGTTTACTTCCACCTTGCCAATGCGAGCTATTGGACGATAGATAGAATGGCAAACTTAGATCGTGGTGTTAGACCTTCAATGCGATTAATGGGAAGTAAACCTGGAAGCAAAAATGGTTCCAGTCATAATATTATAAATAGATGGCATGGGCGAAGTATGGGATATGGTATCACTATCTATCCATTCTCTAATTTCAATACAATACAAAATAGCTACTTTAATCTAGCAACCCCAGAAGGAATAATTACCGATAGTATCGGTCTAGCTTTGGCAAATGCAAATACCCTAGACACAGTAACAGAGGGGACAAAAATAATTAATAATGACTTTAGAAATATGACTGATGGTATCCAGTTGGTTAAGAGCACATATATCGCCAATGGAAACCCTTCTTATCCAAGTACAATTATCAATGGAAACAGAATATGGATGGATAAAGAGAGATATAGTGATGGCAACTATGCCAAAGATGGTTTTAGCAATGATCCCAATTCTCAATACATGGTAGGTGCTGAAAATGCTCTAGACTTTAAAGTAGCATCAAATGATCCTCAAAAACCTGTTTTAGTAACAGACAATATCATGTGGGGATACCGACAAGCAGATGATACAACACCTACCAATGCTGGTGGTGCAGGCACTGTTATCTCGATTACACGACATAGTTACAATCTTAAGATTAAAGGAAATATCATTTTTGATTCTCAATCTGGTATGGGTGCAACTCACTTCTACAGAGGTTCAGAGTTTTCAGATAATATTTTAGCTGATATGGGTCAGTACAATCCACCAACTAGTGCCCATCCTAATGGCAGATATCCATACTCACTATACATCTCTGCTGCATTGGATATGTCAGATCCTTTAGGGGCTAAGTACAACAATAACTCTTTTATTAGACAATATACAAACTCACTAACTGGTAGCGGCAGAACCATAAGTGTGCATCAAAACTCTCATGGAAATTTGATAGAAAACAATCTATTTATAGATACCCAAGCGATGGGTGGTAGTATCAAAAATCATACTCGCAAAAATAGCTGGTATTACAATCAATCTGGAGTTAGGTTGGGTGGCACTGAAGTATTACTTTCTACATCAAGAGAAGCCAAAATGAGTGACTACACCTTTACCTATGAGAGGTTTACAAAAGTACCAAAACAGAAAACACTCAAAGGTATCATCACAACAAAAGAGAGTCCACATTATAAAAAAGCTGGTAGTAATATAATGGTCAAATGAATAATCATAAATTATAATGTAAGTGTATAAAGTAATCCCTGTTACCTAATCGTTCCTGAAAATTACCATGCCAGTACAGGTATATTTTTCTATTTGGTCAGATACCCACTAAAAAATAGACTTATCAAAGAATTAAAACAGTAGACACAATAAACCACTTCAATAGTTAGTCATTCCTGAAGATTACCACCCAAGCACAGTCCTATTTTTTTGTTTTATACATTGTAGAGACCTTTGTACGAGATAACATAAATCCCATAAAAATGAGAGAATAGGATTTTACCCGATAGGTTAGAACAATGGCTTGGAAAAACATCAAACAAAGAAGCTTCGCAGATGACCTCGTTGAAGTGCATAGCGCGGTTGAAGAACTTGACGATGTTCATGATTTGATCAACTGAGCAAGGATTGAAAACGTTCTCAGTGATATACACACCAAAGTCCAAGGTGAGAAAGCGTGGCCACCTTTGATGATGTACAAAGCCCTACTACTTCAAAGCTGGTACGGTTTAGGAGACCCTGCATTAGAAAAGCAACTGGCTCGTGATTTATTATTCCGTCGTTTTGTGGGCTTAAGTCTCAGTGAGAGAGTGCCTGACCATTCAACTTTTTGGCGTTTTCGTAACCTTCTCGAAGAGAAGGCGCTTAACGAGCTTCTTTTGGAAGAACTCAACCACTATGCACTGAAGTGCATAGGTTGCCTTTGGACTAAAGTCCTATTCTAATATCATATTGCCCGTCCCCCCATTTGGAGGACGATGATGTTCTAAATATTCTTGGATCATTTTATCCG
>JAMOMX010000395.1 GCA_027066935.1 Sulfurimonas sp.
ATCAAAGAAAAAATATATATTGAGGCTTTAAAAGTTGCTTATAAAAAAGTTGGAGAATTATTGGTTGAGTAATTTCGTAACTATTTATGAAAAAATTGTTTTTTTAATTATCGTAACATCAGATACTCATAATCACTAAGCTTTTTAACAATTCCAGCTTTTAAAGGATTTTGTTCGATATATCTTAAAAGTGTGAAAAGATAAGTCTCACTAGCGATATATGAAGATTGAAATCTCCCTTGCCACAAGTGACCTTCTCTTTTGTATTTTTTATTGTAATAGACTGCATAATTGGAGTTTATAAAGCGAAAAGCATGAGATAGATTGTCTCTGCTTGTCTCTATCAAAAGGTGATAGTGGTTATCCATCAGACAAAAAGAGTGAACAACAAAACCATACTCATCGGCACATCGACAAAGTATCTCCAAAAATTTATCTTTATCTTTTGAAAATTGCAAGATAGCTTTTTTAGCTACACCACGATTGATGATGTGATAATAACCAGCAATCGTAAGTCGAGGTTTTCTAGCTATGTCATACTCCTTTTTTGGTTTATAACATGATAGCAAAGGATAGCTTGGTTATTGGTTATCACCTGACCCTATTGTTTTTTTATGAATTAATCTTTGTTATTATTGTCTATTAAACTGATTGCTTTATCAACATTTATTTTACCGTAACCATAATAATCATTTTTTCCATCTTCATATGGGATGTTTCCGATTTTATCACTACTATTTTGTAAAATATTTTGCACATCAACCCTGCTTAACCTTGGATTTGCTTCAAGCATCAATGCAATAGCACCAGAAACAATTGGAGTTGAAGCTGATGTTCCTAAAAATCTTTGAGTTCCTTTGGCTGTCATAAGCTCATCATTTGGATATATTGTGGAAATTCCTATTTCATATCCACCAGGAGCCAATATATCTAGCCCTTTACCAAAGTTACTATATACTGCTCTTAAATTTCTCTCATCACTTGAACCAACTCCTATAACACTTTTTATAGCTGATTCATCATTTGTAATTCTTTTAGTTTCATTTCCAGTAGCAAAAACAAAAATAACACCCTTACCATTTCTCGCCTCAGTTGAAAGTCTCTCTATCTCACTTTTAACTACATCTGAAACATCATCTGTACCCCAACTACAATTTATAATATCTGCTTTATTTTCTATTGCCAAATGAAAAGCATCTAAAAATTCACTATCACTCACATAGCCACTAAGATCAAGTTTTATAAAAATAATATTTGCCTCAGGAGCAATGCCTCTAATGCCTTTATTATTTATATTTGCAGCAATTATACCAGTAACAGCATTACCATGATAGGCATCTTCACATGTTTGACAATTTACATTTGATGATTTATCTTTGATATTGATTGCTTTTTTAATACTTTGCTTTATTTCAAAATGGTTTGTATCTAAAGATGTATCAATCACTGCTATAGTAACACCTTTGCCTCTATATTTTTTAAATGTATTAGTAATATAAATGTGTGCATCTTTATCGATATCATTATCATCATAAAACTTTTTATCATAATGCAATGCCCACTGTTCATTATAAAATGGCTCTTTTAAATCTTTTTTGTTTGTTGCTTGTGTCATTGGAGGTTCACTTGAACCTCCACAACCTATAAAAAATAAAAGCGATAAAAAAACTAATGTTATTTTCATCTTACTTGAATCTTTTTTGCTATATTTGGATATGCATAATATTTTTTTGTACTGTTTATCTTATGGGTAAGTGATAAAGTTTTATTTGTATAGCTTTTAAGCAAAAAAAGTTTATCTGTATATCGCTTGATTATAGTAAGGTTGTACTCTTTTAAAAGTTCATTTATATCTAAGTTGTCATGCATCATAACAAATAGTGTTTTTTTAATCCCTATGATATCACCATTTTCTTTTTGATACCATGCAGTATCATTTTGTAGACTTCTTGTATCATTAGAGATTTTGTGTAGATATACTTTTTCTCCATTTTGTATGTAGTAATTTGTATTTTGAGCATACAAACTACTACAAATCAAAATCATCATAAAAATAGATTTTTTCACTCTCTCTCCCATGGTATCTTCTGCTCATAAAGTGGTTTAGTTGGATTCTTTTTTTCAAAATACCCGTACCAAAAATAGTCATAATTGTCATTTACAATATCTTCTTTTTTATTATAAAAAAGATGCATATTTCCATCTTCATCAAAAGTGTAGTTATAAGCTCTACCTACATTGTCTTCATAAATCTTATCCAACATATTTTTATACTCTATTGGATATATCTCACCAAAAAGTTTTTTTAGTTTTATATTATCGTCTTTTTTTACAAAACACTCTTTGTGTGCAGCATATGCTGTACTATAGCTAACTAAAATACAACGACCTATCTTTTTATCAAATGTTGATGCAATTGCATAATAAGATTGATCAAATAAATTTGTTCTATATAGTGGTGGAGATTCATATTTATTTGGTTTAAAATGCTCTTTATAACTAACAACTCTACTTATATTCCAGTTAGTATCATTTTTCATAAGTAAAAAAATAACTATATCTTCGCATTGATCAACATATTTACCTTTGTATTTATCTTTACAGATAGAGGCTAAATGACTCTTTTGATCCCAATTATATTGTCCTGTTACCATAGGCATATAAGTAATTTCACTATTATCAAAATTTTCATTTATGCTATTTTGTATATCATCTATAGTTGGTAATATTTGAGTAAAAATAGTTTCATTTGTATCTTTAATAGTCGCTATGTTGTTTTTATATGATACAAATTGTGTTCTAGTTATATGTTTTAAAACATCACCACTCCTAGATAGTAACACATTTTTAAATAATCTGTTTATTTGAGATAAATTATGCTCTTTAGAAATTACAACTATGTCATTATCTTTTTTTGTAGCTATTTTCCTCCAACTTTTATTGTTTTCATTAAACTCATATAATATAAGCTTTTTATTGCTTATATTTCGATCTGGATATGCATATTCATTTTGCCCAGCCATATACTCAAAATAGAGTTTATTATTGTTATCTTTATAAATTGAAGGAACAACAACAGGATGATAATATCTACCAGGAACTGGGGTACTACAGCCACTAGATATAAACATTATACAGATAATCAAAGCTAAAATATGTTTCATTTCCACTTCCATTCAATTTGTTGTGTTGAAACCGATATATTTGGATTCTCTTTTTTATAATATTTAAATATCATGGTATCTGGACTATTATTATAAGAGTGCCAAATATATTCGAAAAATAGTAAATTTCCATTTTTATCTAAAAATGATTTACCATAAGCTCTAACATCATCATACCTAGATAGGTTTTTTTCATCTTCATTTAAATAATAAGCTAAAAAAAGATTATGTCTTTTTTCAATTAGTAAAGAGATACTCCAAGAGTCTTGATTTTTTTCCAACTTAATATTATCAAAAAATCCATTATCTATTTTTACTCTTTTTGGGCTTTTGTTTTTATCTATTATCTGACATTGATGGCTTTTTTGATTCCAACTATCTCTTGTATAATATAATGGCAAACAAGATAGTTGATCTTGTTTATCGTATATAATACCTAATGAGTTTGCTACTTCTTGAACTGGTGGCAGTGTATACAGATAAGTTGTTTTATTAGACTCAAAATCATATAAATCAACTTTATGTTCATCATAGACTACATATGTAAAAGGATTTACTATTTTATATTTTTTCTGTAAAATTGTTTTTTTAGTTAATTTTGATCTAACCATATCAAACTCATTTAAAGAGTTATTAAGTTGATTAAAAAGATAAAATTTACTACTATTAGTATCATAATTGCTACCTAAATAAAAATGTACACCTTCCATATTATATGGAAGATGCATCTTATAAGGTATCTTGGAGAGAGTACTCCAAGTACCTTTATGTTTATTAAAAACAACTAACTTTATCCCTTCTCCTTTTTCTCCAGAGTAAGAATCTTGATTATCAACTAACCCAATAATTGTATACAAATCACCACTTTTATCTTGATCTGGTACTGTCACTTTTGCACTCATTGGCATAGTGCTATTAGGATTACCACATCCATTAAATAACAAAACCATTAAAATAACAAAACCAACTAATTTCACCTTCATTAATTACCCCACTTCCAAATATAAGTCATAGCACCTATTGTCCAATAATTAGATCTGGCATCAAATCTTACATATCCTCTTGTCTGCCAAGTTGTATCAACTAGAATCCATTTCTTTTCTGGCATAACTCTCTTCCAACATACACCTTTGTAATACTCTCTTTTATATCCAATCACAGGCATAGTATGGTCTTCTATATCTCGACCACCTATTCTAGCTACTTTTCTCCATGTAGAATACATAACTGGATTATTATGTTTTATATAAAATTTTATAAGATAATGTTGCCAAGCTCTATTCCAAGAAGAAGTGTATCTAGTATATGCAAATCCTGATGTTCCATTCCTCTTAAGTTCTTTTCTTATTTCCCATGGTACTGTCCAAAAAAGCTTCCATGGTTGAGTACCATTTTTAGCAGTAGTATCAAATTCATGTGCAAGTCTTGTTACATATGCATTTGCTTGTGTTGAACGTGCAGGATATAATGATGGTTGTCCACTTCTTATTCTATGATAATTTATTATCATTGCTGTAGATGTTGGTGTGCATCTGTTATTAAAGTTATTATGCAGTTGTATTGTTCTTTCCCATTCATCTCCATTGTTAATCAAATTATCACCTGTAACTAAATCTATAGTCTTGGCTTCAACCTTTTTCCTGCAATCAGTAAAAGTTATTTTTCTAAATACTTTTCTAACCTTTCTTTTAAACCTTTTAAACCATCCTCTACTTTTTACCGTTTGTACATCTGTAACTATTTCTTCAAACTCTGTCTCTACATCTGAAGTTGCAAGCTCTTTATACTCTACCCACTCTTGAACTCTATCTTGAGTTGCTTCTTGCTTTTGAGCATCTTTATCTATACTTAAAGCATTGTTTTCAGCAGACTCTATCTCATTTAACATTTGAGATTTCACAGAAAGATTTGTCTCATTATTGTCTATAATATTTTGTTTTTGCTCTTCTTGCTTTTGTTCAGCCTCTATCTCTTGTTCTTGCTCTATCTTATCTTTATTGTCTATTGAATATACAGCATCATCTCTTTGTTCTTGAGTAAGTTTAATTAAATTGTTTACATCAAAAGATTTAGATAGAGAGTAAACATTGTAAGTACCAAGTTCGATACCATCCTCATCTGTAAAAGTATGATAAAGATTTGAAGGTGCTATATCTAATGACTCCTTTATTTTGATATTTTCATAACCTTGTAAATTAAGCTTTTTGATAAGTGCTAATTTATTTTCATAGTATGGACTAAGACTATCAAACTTTTGAAGCTGAGAACCATAGTCAATACTTGCCCCATAAAGATATGATTTAAACTGAAATTTATCTGTTTCATTATTTTCTATCAACTTAAAAAGAGTATTTTCATTGATAATATAGTCACCCTCTACAAAAGTAAAAAGTATTACA
Organism: Sulfurimonas sp.; assembly: GCA_027066935.1. Classification (GTDB taxonomy): domain Bacteria; phylum Campylobacterota; class Campylobacteria; order Campylobacterales; family Sulfurimonadaceae; genus Sulfurimonas. Next base: position 5,564 of record JAMOMX010000395.1, read on the forward strand.
CTGTTTTTTTTCTTAGCATTACTAAAAAGTTGAGAATGCACTAATGTAAATGTACTATTTGACTCTTTTGCTTCTTCTTGTGCTTCATACAGAGCTGATTTGTAAACATTATCTAAAAGATTGATTTTTGTATCACCATAAAGTTCTACATTGCCATCTATCTCTGCATTTCCAACGATATTTACTTCTGATAATGATTTAAAATTTCCACTACCATATACTCTACCTACAGTAACAAGCTTATCTACCTCTATATTTTTATCAACAACCAAAGCTTTTTCAAATGGACTTCCTGTGTTAATATTTAACTCACCACTCGATTTTAATGATCCTTGCACCATCAAACTTCCAGTTATAAATAAAGAGTTAGTCTCAATCTGCAAAGATGTTTCAACTTTAAGTGGTAAATCTATAGATACATAATTGCCCTTTATAGTCCATTGGCTATTTTCATAAACAAACTCTCCCAAAACAGTGCTATCAAATGACTCTACCACATTTTTACTATTTTTTACTATTTTCCCATCTGCTTGCAATATATAGTACTCATCCAAAGCAGTAGCATTTAAAAACTCATCAACTTTTAAAGCTCTTATAGTAACATTGCGATTTTTTTTAAGAGTACTTTTATAATCAAATGATCTTATGATAGAGTTTTCTAAATTATTTGAAGATGTAATTTTTCCTGATATATCTAAGCTCAAACTTCTAGCTGTTACTGATCCATTTGTATGCACATCAGCAAGTGGTCCATCTGTAGTAAGAGTTTTTTGAACTTTTATATCTCCACTAGCAACCAATGCATAATCTCTATAAGAAGACGGCTCTTTACTCAAAAAAATAACTTCATTTTTAACTTGTGGCTTTATATTATCAAGTGTAGATGACTCCAGTGCAATAGCTTGTGTTGTTGGTGGTTCACTCGCACCTCCACAACCACTAAAACTTATAAGCACAAATAGTGCTACTAAAAAAGCTAAACGCTCTTTAAACATTGTTTCTGTCAAACGGTAATGATGGGGGGGGACATCAATCTCATAAATACTATCCTTTTTTATTTTTTATTTTGTATATACTCAGAAATATTATCAAAAATAATATTATTAATTGCAACTTCAATAAATTCAATAATACTAAAAAACAAGTTACAAATTAAATATTGTCAAATTTTATTCCAAAAGATTAAAATAATTTATTTTCATTCAAATATTATAATTTATTTTATTTTTTACTAATGTAACTTTTAGTAACATCAGCAGAAATTTTTCACTACTTATACCCCTTCCTATAAAACAAATCAACCCCTTGCCCCTGCTTTCCAACTTCTATCTCCGTACTCCACTTATCTGAGATTTTTCTCTCATACAAAAGTGAACTCTCATTTGATCTGTTTTGGTAGTAGATAATACTTTTTCGATTTATTTTTTTACCAGCTTTTACATCAATTCCACCGAGAGTATTTCTGTTCATATCTAACCTATCTAGGTTTAACTCTCTTGCCA
>JAMOMX010000396.1 GCA_027066935.1 Sulfurimonas sp.
TTTTTATTGTAAAAAATACAAACTTTCATTTGGCAAACATATGGATTTAGTAGCACTTTCAATCCCTTTAGCTTTTGTTTTTGGTCGTATTGGAAACTTTTTAAATAAAGAGTTGATTGGTCGTGAAACTGATGTGAGTTGGGGAATTTATGTAGATGGAGTTCTTCGCCATCCATCACAGCTATATGAGGCAATATTAGAGGGTATTGGTGTTTTTATTGTTGTTTATATTTATAGAAAATATCAAAAATTTAGCGGTGAACTTATTTTAGTATATGCAATCTCTTATGGATTGTTTCGTGCAATAGCTGAGATATGGCGTGCTCCAGATGTGCAGATTGGTTATGTGTGTTGTGACGCTATCACTCAAGGTCAAGTTATGAGTTTGGGAATGAGTTTAGTTGGTGTTTTGGCTTGGATATATTTTTATAAAAAAAGTTTAAAAGCGTAACTTATTTTTTTCTATGATGACGATGGAGTTTTTTGTCTCTGTGAACTGATGATTTCCAAAAATAATTAACTAACCAATATCCTAAACTTGCACTAGTAACTGAATAAAATAATGTGCCGGTATAAAGACTTACGAAAATATTATCAAGATTATCGCTAAACCATTCAAGTGTCATCTCTACATCTAAAGTTTCCCTTCCCAAAAGAAAAGAGCCTGTCATATATTCCATATAATATATTGGTGGCATTGTAAAGGGGTTGCTTATCCAACACATAGCAAGTGCTATAGGGACGTTAAACTTTGTAAATGGCATCACAGCAAGAACAACTGCCATCTGCATTGGCATTGGTATAAAAGCGATAAAAAGACCTATAAAAATAGCTTTTGATACCATCCTTCTGTTAGTTGAAAGATATTCTTTTGGGACCTTATATTTTAAAATAAATTTTTTTAGTTTTTCACTTTTACTTATCTTTTTAAGATTTCTTCTTAACATTAAATACCGCTTAATTGTTTTTTGGTCAATTATAGCTTTAATATGCTAAAATTCTGTATAAATTAAATATATGGATACTTTATGTCATTTGAAAAACTAGGTGTTATGAAACCACTTCTTAGTGCAATAAAAGAGTTAGGTTATGAAACCCCTACAACTATTCAAACAAGAGCTATACCTTTAGTCTTAGCTAAAGAGGATGTTTTTGCAACAGCCCAAACAGGAACTGGTAAAACTGCTGCATTTGGTTTACCAATGATTCAGAGACTTCGTGCTACATCAGCAGATGAAAACAGACTTTTGCGTGGTATTATTTTATCTCCTACTCGTGAGTTAGCTTTACAGATTCATGATGATTTGAAAAAATATGCAAAAAATATGAAGCTAAATATTGCTGTGCTTGTTGGTGGTAAAGATATAGAGTATCAACAACGCATCTTAAAAGAGGGTGTAGATATTGTGATAGCTACACCAGGGCGCTTAATAGAGCACCATGCAAATGGACTTGATTTGTCTAATATAGAGATATTTGTTTTAGATGAAGCAGATAGAATGTTGGATATGGGTTTTGTAAAAGAGATTAGAAAAACTCATCCACTTTTGCCAAAACGTCACCAAACACTACTTTTTTCAGCTACTTATAGTGATAAAGTTAGAAAACTTTCAAAACTTATCTTAACAAAACCTCAGTTTATAGAGTCATCTAAGAAAAATTCAACAGTGGATACAATTAATCAAATTGCATATATGGTAGATACTGATAAAAAAGCAGCTTTATGTGCATACCTAATTGGTTCACGTAACTTTAGGCAAGTGCTTGTGTTTACAAAAACTAAAAAGAGTGCAGATGAGTTAGTTATAGAGCTTAAAAAAGATGGTCTTAAGTGTGGAGTTATCCATGGTGATAAAACTCAGGCAAATCGTACAAAAACTCTTACTCAGTTTAAAGAGGGAGAGTTTAAAGTTCTTGTAGCTACTGATATTGCTTCACGTGGTTTAGATATTGAACATCTACCATATGTAATAAACTACGAACTTCCTGGAATTCCAGAAGATTATGTACATCGTGTTGGACGAACTGGTCGTGCAGGTCGAGAGGGTGAGGCTATCTCGCTTTTAGATATTTATGATAAGTTTGATATTAAAGATATTGAGCGTTTAATTGGGCAAAAAATACCAAAAGAGGTAGTTGAGGGATTTGAGCCTGATCCAAATATTCGTCGTAAAGATGTTGAAGATATCAAAATAAAAAGTGAGCATAAAAAAGAGGGTAAAAAACCTGCTAAAAAGCACTATAAAAAAACTACAAACAAGCATAGAAGAGTAACAAAAAGAGGCTAATGTTAGAGATACTTTATAGGGATGAATACTTTATAGCCATAAATAAACCTAGTGGCTTGTTAGTTCATCGCTCCCCAATTGATAAACATGAAACTCAGTTTGCGGTTCAAATTTTGCGTGATCAAATAGGGCAATATGTTTATCCACTTCATAGAATAGATAAACCAACTTCTGGAGTACTTTTTTTTGGACTTGATAAAGAGAGTACAAATCTAGTCTCTAAGCAGTTTAAAAACCATACAATTAAAAAAACATATTTAGCAATTGTAAGAGGTTATACGGATGAGAGTGGAGAGATAAACCATGCGTTAAAAGAAAAACTTGATAAGATTGCAGATAAAAAAGTAAATCTTGACAAAGAAGCTCAAGAGGCTCTAACTCACTACAAAACATTAGCTAAAGTTGAAATACCATATGCTGTAGGTAGATATGAAAAAACTAGATACTCATTAGTAGAGTTAAAACCTCACACTGGTAGGAAACATCAACTTCGTCGCCATATGAAACATATATCTCATCATATTTTGGGTGATACAAAATATGGTAGAGGGGAGCATAACAAGCTGATACGCTCTATATATGAGTGTAATAGACTTTTACTTCACGCTAGTGAATTAAAAGTCTATCATCCATATTTAAAAAAAGAGATTGTTATAAAAGCTGGTTTTGATGATGTGTTTAAAAATCTTTTTAGAGAATTTGGTTGGATAATTTAGGTTATTCAAGAAATTTCCTGTAAAAACTTTTTTAAAGCTGGTATGTATATATGTTTAGATTTTATAAAACCATAGTTATGATCTCCCCTAATTTTTACAAAAGTTTTTGGCTCATTGGCATTTTTAAAAACTGCCTCACCATACTTAAATGGGATAATATTGTCATCTTCACTATGAACAATTAAAATAGGATAATTTATATTTTTTAAATATTTTGTAGTTTCATATTTAAAATGTATTAAAAACTTTGGAAAAAAAGGAAACATATCAGATGCAAGCTCTTTAGTAGTGCTAAAAGTTGATTCAAGGATGATGGCTTTTGGCTTTAACTCGCTGCCTAGTTTAGCAGCAATGGTTCCACCTAAAGATCTGCCAAAAAGGATGATATCTTTATCTTTTATATTTTTGTTTTTTAAAAGGTATCTCCATGCAGTTTTAGCATCATCGTAAGTGTTTTTCTCATTAGCATTACCCTCAGAATTTCCATAACCTCTATAATCAAATATGAACACATTCATCCCTAGCGAGTTAAAAAATTTTATTGAATCAAGACGATGAGATATATTTCCACCATTACCATGGAGAAAAAATAGTGTAATTTTTGCATCTTTTTTTGGTATATACCAAGCATGAAGTTTTGTTTTATCATTGCTCTCAAACATTATAGATTCATACTCAAGACCAATTGTTTTAGGATTTATATCTACATTTTTAGATGGAAAATAAATTAATTTAGATTGAAATATATAGATTAAAGCAATTAAAACTATATATCCACCTACCAATACAAAAAAAGATATCTTAAGTAGTTGAGTAAAATTTTGCATCTAAACCTCCATATCAATACCAAAACCCATTAAAAGGTATAAATTTAAATATTTTAACATTTCATAGCCTATAAAAGAACTATACAAACCAATCTTTAAAAAATAAAAAGATTGGTTTATTAATATTAGTTATGAATTAACAGAACTATTTTTATGCTTTTTATTATAAAAAAGCAGATAAGTTGAAGGTAATACAAGTAGAGTTAAAAGTGTTGAACTTATAATTCCACCTGTAATTACAACTGAAAGTGGAAATTGGATTTCACTTCCTACTCCACTTGCATATAATAATGGCAAGATACCAAATAGAGTTGTAAATGCTGTCATTAAAACTGGACGTAGCCTTAAAAGAGTTGCATCTTTTAGAAGAATTTTTAAATCTACATGTGGAAATTTAGCTTTAAGTTCATCTATAAAACTCACTAGTACTATACCATTTAAAATTGCTATGGCAAATATGGCGAGGAATCCAATTATCGCTGATACAGAGAGATAAATATCTGCATATAACAGGGCAATTATCCCACCAATAAATCCAAATGGAACATTTATCAAAATAAGCATAGCTTTTGAGAGAGAGTTAAAAGCAGTGTATAAAAGTAAAATAATTAAAAATATTGTAATTGGGATTAAAATCATCAACTTTTGAATTGCTTCTTTCATATTTTTAAAATCACCAGCCCAACCTATGTAGTAACCATTAGGAATATTAACTTCATCTTGAATAATTTGATTAGCTTCTTCTACAAATGAAGCGACATCACGACCCTCAACTCCCATAGAGAGAACCATATATCTACTAAGATTTTCCCGCTTTATAAAAGAGGGTCCATGACTTACAGATATATCACAAATCTGATCTAAACTAACTAATACACCATTGTTTGCTCGTAGGGTTAACTCTTTTATCGATTCAATATCTTCTTTTGCATCTTTGATTTTAGCCACGATTCCAAAACGACGAATACCCTCTATTTTTTCAGAAACTGCCTCTTCACCAATACCGTTACGGATAACACTCATAACTTCATCAACATTAATTCCATATCGAGCCAGAGCTAAATAATTTGGTTTAATTTTAATTTGGGCTTGACCTAGTTGAACTTCAACTTCCATCTCCTCTAATCCATCAACATCTTTAAGTTTAGCTTGAATAGATTTAGAAATAGAGTCTAATACTTTTTGATCATCACCATATATTTTAATCGCTAACTCCGCCTTTACACCCTCAAGCAACTCTTCAATACGCATAGCGATAGGTTGAGTTGGAACAAATTGAACATACTCAAAAGTATGTTTTAAATCTTTATTCATACGATTAGTTAATTCTTTAAGATCTTTTATATCATCTTTTAGTGTTAAAAGAACTTCCATATAGTTTGCTTGTGCTGTTTCACCTTTTTCACTTCTTCCCGCCATTGAAAGAACAGATGTTACTTCATTTGGATAGTTTTTTAATATATGTTTTTCTATCTCACTTGCTGTTTGAATAGACTGTACTAAACCAGTTCCAGGTATTGCTACAACTCTATACATAATCGATTCTTCGTTTAATTCAGGCATAAACTCCCGACCTTGCTGACTTAAAACATATACTAAACCAACAAAAACTATAGATATAAATATTAAAAAAGCTTTTGAATGTTTAAGAGCTAACATCAGTAATGGAGTGTAAACTTTTTTTATACTTCTCATCAATGAGTTTTCTTTAGATTTTGCAGGTTTTAAAAGTAAAAAAGTTAATACTGGAACTAATGTAAGTGCAACCAATAAAGACCCCAACATTACAAAAACAATATTTAATGCCATTGGAGTATAAAGTTTTCCTGCTAATCCATCAAGAGATAAAAGAGGTATAAAAACAGCTGCTATTATCAAAACAGCAAATGTAATAGGGGTTGCTACCTCTTTAGCAGATTCTGCTATAACTTTGAGTCTAGGTGCATTTGGTTCATCGTGGAGTTTCCTAAAACTATTTTCAACAATAACAATAGTGCCATCAACAATCATTCCCACGGCAATTGCAAGACCACTAAGACTCATAAGGTTTGCACTTAAATTATAGTAGTCCATCAATAAAAATGCAATTAATAAAGATAACGGTAAAGAAACAATAACAATAAAAGCTGAACGAAGCTCAAACAAAAATAAAAACAAAATTATTGCAACTAAAATCATACCTGATAAAAGAGCAGATGTCATTGTGCTAACGGCTTTATGTGTTATCTCTGTTCTATCATAAATAGTCTCAATACTAACACCTTTTGGGAGTGCTGAGTTCACTATATTTATTTTTTCTTTAATTAACTCTACAACCTGAGCAGCATTTGTCGCAGTTCTTTGCAGAACCATCCCCATTACCGCTTCGCTTCCATCTATACTCACTGCTCCAAATCTAGGAGCTGAACCCTCTTGAACTACAGCTACATCTTGTATAGTTACAGATTGTCCCTCTTCAAATTTAACAACGCTATTGCGAATATCATCAAGAGTGGTGTAAAGTCCTGTCCCACGAATCAAATACTGCTCCCTATTGAACTCTAGGTATTGACCACCAGCAGCTTGATTACTCTTTTGTAATGCATTCACTACATCACCGTATGTTACACCAATGTTTTGAAGTTTTTTAGTATCAATCAAAACATTATATTGCTTCTCAAATCCACCCCAACCAATAACCTCTTCAACACCACTTACGCTTTTGAGCAATGGAGTGACAATATAATCTTGCATCTCTCTTATCTCTCGAAGTGAGTATTTATTAGTAGAGTCTTTTATCTCATACCAAAATACTTGACCAAGTCCAGTAGTATTTGGTCCCAATACTGGTTTTCCCCAACCATCAGGAATATCAACACCACTTAATCTCTCACTTACGAGTTGACGTAAAAAATATATATCCATATCATCTTCAAAAAATATAGATACATAAGAGAGACCAAAAAATGAGTTTGACATAATCATCTTTACACCAGCCATTCCAGATACAGCTGATTCTATTGGATAAGTAAGTAGTTTTTCTATATCCTCAGCAGAATTTCCAGGACTCTCTGTATAGATCACAACTTGCTTTGGTGTTACATCTGGAAAAGCATCTATTGGAATTTCATTATAGGCTTTGATACCAAAGGCAGTTATTGTTAAAAAAATTGTTATCACTAATAATTTATATTTTAGTGATATATCTATAAGGTTATTTAACATAATTTATCACCTAATGCCCATGATCGCTA
>JAMOMX010000397.1 GCA_027066935.1 Sulfurimonas sp.
CAATCTTCAATACTTGGTGGTAATAAAAAAGGTTGATTTCTATTGGATGCTTTAAATGGTTTCATATATCTATTTTAGCACTTCTTAGCTGTTTATTTGATTTGCTTTAATCCGACAGACTCCTAGATAGTTTCTCACATCAAGGAAATAAAGTAGATATGTATGATGGTGTTCAAAACGCTATTAAAAACTCTAAAGATTTACAAGAAAAACTAGCAGACCAACTTTAACCAAAGAAGATAAAAATGATATGTTAAGAGTTGTAGCTTCATCTGTAGCAAAAGAACTAAATATAAAACTAACAGATGTTTTTGTAATATCAACAAATAAACAAACACAAGATAACAAAGAGATACAAGGTGGTTACCATCAACCAAGCGGAGACATAGCTATAAATGATAAAAATATAAATAACACAGGAGAAGTTATAAACACTTTAGGACATGAACTAGCTCACTCACTAGATGACCAAAGAGGAGAAACAAGACAAGGCACAACACAAAGTGGACAAAGCTACTCTGATGAGTATGCAAATATAATGGGAGATTCACTACAAGACTACGCAGAGTTTGGCATGGACAACTACACAGATAAAACACTAGCAACAACAAATGAACATGTAGGATTAAAAACTCCTACAGACAATGAGGTGTTTGATGGTAGGGTTGAGAATGGGGAGGTTGATTATAGAATTGTGATTGATGCAAAATTGCCAGATAATGATAAACAAAATATTTTAAACAATATGCAAAAATTAACAAATGATCAGCTGAAAGTAAATAAAGATAGTGAATTAATAGCAACTTTTACAAAAGAAACAGATAAACCTAAGGGAACTGAATTAATAGATAGGCTTGTTGACTCTGATAAGACTGTTACAGTTACAACTGGTAGTGGTGGAAATGCAGCTAGTGCAGATAATTGGACAAAGGCACAAGATGGTACAGGTTCAGATTCAACTGTTTATTTTGATAAAAATAGCAATCCTTTAATACAGACGGTTGATTCAGAAACAGGGAAAATAATACCTAAAGAAAGACCAAATCAAATAGGACTTGGACATGAATTAATACATGCAGAACACATTGTAAGTGGAGAAGTTCAACTTACAAAAAGTGCTGGAGATAATATTTATGATGAAGAAAAAGCAACGGTTGGTATTCAGTATAATAGACCAAACGATATCACAGAAAATGATTTAAGAAGTGAACAAAATGTTGAACCAAGAGGGGAATATTAATGTTTAAAATAATCAATAAATTATTTGTTGTATTTTTTATTGTAACATTACCTTTGCTAAGTGAGGCTAAAGATATTATGAATGAAAATGAGTTTATTTTACAAATAACTGGTGAAAGACATGGTAAATCATTTAATATTAATACACATTATTATGATGGAAAAATAGTTGTTTTTTACTCTCCACCTCGTCAAAATACATTCACTTTTTTTGATATAAACTATACAGAAAAATTAAATAAACAAGAGTTGAAATATTTAAAGTTAATGTTATTAAAAATCTATAAGTTAGGTAGGATTGACTTAAATCCATTTATATTAAGCTATAATAGAACCTCTATACAGTTGAATTATATGGATAATAAAATAACATTAGTATTAGGTACTAAAAAAATTAACACTGGTGATATACAAAAATTAATATCATTTATTATAAAAAAAGCAGATGGAAAATTAGATTTTTTATCTGAAAATAATGATTATTTTAGTTATGATTTAAAAGAATAAATTAGTATTAAGTTTCTAAGTATGAATAAGTGTAGCCGCATCAGTTGATTATAAACAATTAGCACCAGAACAATTAGCTCTAAACTATACCTAAGATGCAGAAATATTAAAGCAAGCAATAGCAGATAGTTACCCTGATTTTTCAAAACAGGCTGTAGATAATATTTTTGAAAGTACTCAAAAAGGCATGGTTAATAAAATGGATAATTATATGATGAACTTACAAATGAATACAACATATAAAGACCAAAAAGAAGATATATGGTTTATAAGACAAGAAGCAAAACTTTATTTTACAGAAGCAAGTAAAGAAAAAGTATATACAGATAGAAATACTTTAATCTAAAGAGGGTTTAATTCCCCGACCCTCTGGGTCGCATATGCTATATTTTTGTTATGGAAGATGTGTAGTAAAAACTAGACCCTGAATCAAGTTCAGGGTGACGAAACAAATAAATTTATTAGAATAAATCAGCCGTGGGGTTAAGAATTATCAATACTAAAACTTATGAATTTAGATATTACACTGCTTTAGAATTAGGAAAATATTCTATAGCTACAGGTTTAGTTATATTATTTATTGGTCTATTTCTTTTGTATCTTGGATATATTTTAAAAGAAAAGAAAATACACCAAATGCAAAACAGGAGAACAAATTAATTATCTTCCACAAGATGCACAACTTAATACAAAAGATTGGAAAACTATGGAAAACACTTGGGCAAAAGCAACAGCAGAGGGTAAAAAAGTAGATGTTACAATCAAGCCTATTTATGATGGAAATAGTAAAAGACCGAGTGAATTTAGGGTTGAATATGCAATTGATGGTGGAGAACCAATTCCAGAAATTTTTCCAAATACACCAACAAAAAAGAAAAGACAATAATGTTTGAAACAGATTCAGAGATATATCAGTTTATAGTGGATGATTTAAATAAAATTCCAGATAAAGATTGGGTAATGATAACTTTAAAAGTAAAATTAGGTATTGAGTCTACAGGTTATAGAGGTGAATATATTAATAATCTAGGAGAAACAAAATGGCTTTTTAATGTTTGGGAGGAAGACAGAAACTTATCAAAAGCTTTTCATAAACTTTATGAAATAATGACAGCAGAAACAGACAAACACAAATGGAATAGATTAAAAGTTACTCTTATAAAAGATGGAGATTTAAATATAAAATTTGAATGGGATCAAGAGTTAGCTGATGAGATAGAAGAGGCAGGTAAACAATATGACCCTAGATGGGATGATACTCTAACAAAAGAAGAAAAAATTAAAAAATATGAAGAGATGGTCGCAAATGGCGAATTACTTGATTACTCAAAAATTAATATAAAATAGCAGATAAACTTTCAATGATGAATGATATTAAAAGTGCATTAGGTGCAGATGCTGATATATCGTTTTTTTAAGTAATGCTGCCATGAATATAGATGCAAAAGTATTTTTACAAGAAAGTAATTCAGTTGTTAACTCTGGCACTAACATTGATATGTCAACTGGGGAGCTTATAAATAAAAGTAGCCAAATAGTAAGTAATAATATTAATATGCAAAGCAATAAGTACCCATAAGAGTTGGAGGATGTATAAAGTTTATTTAACTTGCTATAGTGAACCAAAAATGGTACAATTATGTTATGAATAAGAAAATAACAGTGGTCTTTTATAAAACACCAGCTGGTCACGAGCCAGTTAGGGAGTGGCTTTTATCGTTAAGTTTAGAAGATAAAAAGATTTTAGGCTCTGATATTAAAACAGTAGAATATGGTTGGCCTATTGGTATGCCAATAGCAAAGGCTTTAGGTCATGGACTCTATGAGGTAAGAAGTAATGTATCTAGCAAAAGAATAGCAAGGGTTATTTTTACAATAACAGATAACTATATGATACTTTTGCATGGTTTTATTAAAAAAACTCAAAAAACACCACAAAATGAAATGAGTTTAGCTTTAAAAAGAGCAAAGGAAATAAGATGAAATTAAATAAAAAAGCTATAGGAAGTTCGTTTGATGACTTTTTAGAAGAAGAAAATATACTTGCTCAATCAGACGCAGTAGCAATAAAAAGAATTATAGCTTACGAAGTTCAAAAATCGATGGATGAAAACTATATAACAAAAACAGAAATGGCTAAAAGAATGGGAACAAGTAGAAGCTCAATAACAAGACTGCTAGACCCATTTAATGATTCAATTACATTAGCAACTATTGAAAGTGCTTTGTCAGCAATAGGTAAGCGAGTTAAGATACAAATTGTGTAAAACAACACAAACAATAGGAATGGGCGTAAGTGTAGATACTAGACTTCTTAGTGAGAGTGGTAGGAATGAGATAAAAGACGATATGAAAAAAACAAAAGTAGGTTTTTATGATATAGCTAAAGATATCATAACAAGTGATAGTTTAACTATACTAGATAGCTTCTCGCATCAAGGAAATAAAGTAGATATGTATGATGGTGTCCAAAACGCTATTAAAAACGATACAGATTTACAAGAAAAACTAGCAGACCCAACTTTAACCAAAGAAGATAAAAATGATATGTATCATGATAATGAAAAAAAAGTACAAGAGATTGTTACTTTTAAACAATTGCAACAAGAGCAATTAGCAAATCGTGACTTTGAAGGTGCAAAAGCAACAGGAGAAGAAATAGCTAGATTAGATAATGATGTTGAGGCATTTCAAAATGAGAATGGTACTGGTAATCAAGCAGTACAAAATGTTTTTGATGAATTCGATAAAATAGATGAGACAAATGTAGCAGTTGTAGAGACTGTAGTAACTATAGTTGGAGGTAGGAAACTATTAAAAGAAGTATCTGATGTATCTGATGATGTAGTGCTTAGTACAGGTATTAAAGTAAATAATACGATACAAAATAAAGTTATTCCTGCTGTTAAGGATGGGTATTATAAAGTTTCAAATAAATTTTTAGGAAATCCAACTAAATATACTCAAGGTGGGATTGATTTTATAGATAGTGCCTTACCACATGGAATACCAACGCCTTCATTAACAGGAGGGGCAGGTTTTGGAGCAGTTGAAACTTATAAATATATTAAAGAAGAAGTCTCAGAGGACACTAATGAATAAGTTATTTAATTATTTTTTTTCTTTTATGTGGATTCTTCTTGGAATTGCTATATTAGATAATAAAAAAATAAAAGGTTTATTTAGAGAGTATAATTTTGATGATAATAATTTATATATTTTTGCTGGATTAGGCTTAATATTATTTGGACTTATTTGGTTTTACACAACTTTTAAGAGTCGCACAAACTATAAAAAGACCATAGAATACTCCAAATGCCCAAAATGCAAAACAAGCTATACATATTCAGACCTAAAAGATGGCATCTGCCCAACATGTAATATAAAAACAATAGAAACACAAGAGTATTTTAAAAAATATCCAAAAGAGTTAGAAGATATTTAACTCATAAAAACAAAAGGAAAAATAGATGAAAAAATTAAGTTTAGTAATATTGTTATTTGTATTAACAATTTTTATTACAGGATGTGGTTCTCAACCAAGTGTACCAAAGGTAGAAACGACTGAAAAGTTTCAATTAGGTAATGTTACTTTAATACTGAATGAAAAAGTAAAAACTGATATTGTATATCATACACAAAGTGAATTAGAACAATTGTTAAACGATATGATTGTTAAAGGTTTAACAAAAAAAGAGTTGTTATCTACAGACTCAACTATGAATATATTGAAAATAGATGTAGTTTACAAAAGACGTTTTGTTGCTGATGAAACTCCATTTCCATCTGATTCACTTGCTTATCCATTTATTGATTATAAAATTAATATTATGGACGACACAAAGCTATTGACTGAAATAAATCAAGAAGACTTGACTTATAAAGGTGGATTTACAATGAATTTGCAAGTTATAGCTGGAACTTTAAGAGATAAAAAGTATGAACTAGAATTTATTCAAGCAGTTGCAAATAAAATTGTTGATGATATAGCAAAACTTTAAATTAGAGTAAAGCAGATAAACTTTCAATGATTGAGGAGAAAAAAACTTAAATATAGATATATCCAATGAGCTATCTATAACATCAGCAAAAGAAGTACAAAGCAAACTAGATATCTCCAAATCAACAAGTATGGAGCAAATACTCCAAGGTTAGACAACCTTAGTCATACAACGGGGTTTGTAACTAAAGAAATTATTCAAGGTGCAGAATAAATGCTTAATCTAATTGCTGGAGTAATGTTTATATTTTTTGGATACACGGCTGTTTCATACTAACAAGTTTTTCTGTTTCGTCTCCCTGAACTTGCACCACAAGGCATGATAATTCAGGGGCTAGTTTTTACTGCATTTTATATTAGATTCCCACTCAAGCTGAGAATGACTGAACTAATAAGCTTAGTATGAAACAGTTATGATAAATTTGGAGATGCAGTAAATTTTATGGAATTATTTGGGTACAATACTTTTTAGGTATTTGAAGTTATATTAGGTTTATAATAAACAATTTGTTTTATTATTTCATAATTAGCGAGCTAACTAATAAATTTTTTGTAAGTTTAGTTTGCTTTATTTGTATTTAAAAGGTAGTTAAGTGTTGAAGTATAATATTTTCGTAATTTTATTAATAAGTGTGTTTTTAGTTGGTTGTAATGATGATAATAATGATAGTGATGATAATAATAGTGAAATTGAAGTTGATTTAGGTTTGTCTGATACAATAGAAAATATATCGTATATAGAGGGTGTTTATGATATATCTTTAAATGAAGATGAGACAGAAGATAACACAGTAGATATAGTATATTTGAGTATAAATTCTGATGGTTACATAAATACTTATGATTTTCAAGGTGATACAGTAGATAATGGTTCGAATTGTTATATAAAGAACTTATCAACAGGTTACAATACATCTATAAATGGTCTTAAAATTTCTCATGATGCTTCAAATAATAGATTTAGTCTTGATGAACTTAACTGGAATTATGATAATGGTGAAATAACATCTGTATCTTATGGCGGTTTATCAGCAGGTACTATGTTAGGTATTAATGGTTTAAGAATAGCTACTAGTCAGAATTTGACTACAGCGGTAACTGAGTCTGAAATGGAACAATTACTTTGCAACTAGTTTTTTTTATATTGGAATGAAAAAATGAATTGGTAAATTTTAATTAAATTACTGATTATTAGACACTAGTTTAATCTAAGGAGGGTTTAATTCCCCGACCCTCTGGGTCGCATATGCTATACTTTTGTTATGGAAGATGAACACATATATAAAAGCCATAATAAA
>JAMOMX010000398.1 GCA_027066935.1 Sulfurimonas sp.
TCATATTTGCAGTACCACCCATCCAGCTACCAGCTAATGCACCAAAAGCAGAAGCCATATCTTTGTTGAAATCAAAAACTAGTGAGATAATTATAAACCCAAATGCCAAAGAGCTAACTGCTAATAAATAAGCTAAAATTAGTTTTTTACCAAGCTTAAAAAAGTGCCTAAAATCAACTTGAAGCAACATCAAAAAAAGCATTGCAGGAAGTAAGTTTATCTTTGTAAGTTTGTAAATATCATCTATCTCTTTATTGTTCTCAAATAAACCAAATGATGCAAGCATCATACTTATAGCATATATAAGAACTACTGCTGGAATGAATTTAAAAAATTTAAAATTCATTTTTTGTTCACTCAAACTTAAGAGTGATACTACAATTGCTAAAATTAGAAGATAAACAAAGGGATTACTTATCATCTGATACTTTAGCGCAAGGTGCTCTTTTAAACCCATTTATATTATTTATTATTTTATTAAAAAAACGGTTACTAGGATCATCTTTTTTTGTTCTATAATTATCATCTATCTCTAACCATAGTTTATCATTTTCAAAACATCTATATTCATAATGAGCTACAACATATTCAATAGTATTAAAATGTTTTTTCAAATGGTTTATAAGAAATATATTGGCTTTTAATTGCTTATCTGTTAAATTGTCAACACCTTTTTCACCACCAACATTTTCAATCCCAACAGAGCTATAGTTTAATCCTATAACATGCCTGCCCATAAAATCTATAGGCATCAATTGATTAATAGCTCCATCTCTTTGCACCATAAAATGTGCTGAAACATTTACGCTCTCTTTATTGGATGCGATATCTGGTCTATCATCAGGCAATACCTCACTTACAAATCTACTATATGAATCTTCAAAATCATCTATTGCAGTATGATGAATAAGTATAATTTTAGGAATTATTTTTATATCTTTTACATCTAAATTATAATGTATCTTTATATACTCTTTTGTAAGTCCTATCCGTTTTTCACTAAAAGGTATTGGTTTTTGTACAATTATATTTGCAAAAGCAAAAAAGTTTATTGATAATAAAATTAATAATATTTTTAACATAATGTATTGTATCTATTTTATATTTATACAACTTTAATAACAAAATAGATATATTATAGTTATGATTAATATAGAGATAGAAAAAACTAATTTGTTATATGAAGAGTTAAGCGAAGATGCACTTAGATTAGCTAGAGCGATTTATAATACACATGTGAAAAATGATTATTATTTAGATATGCAAATAAATTTAAAAAATGTCTACAACCTTTTAAATTTAGAAGAATCAACTGAGTCTATAAATTATATAAAAAATTTATTTATAGAATTAAATGAACCAATTTGTGTAAAAAATTTCTTATATAAACATAAAACTTACCCTATGCGTTTTGTCATATTTTGTAATTACACTTTTACAGATGATGCTATCGAATTGGAATTAAGTGAAGAGTATTTAGAAGTTGAAGCAAGATATATGCTTGATGCATTTTTAACAAACTAAAGGATAATTATTGACACCAAGGTATATAATTTTAGATACAGAAACGACAGGAACCGCTGAAGAAGATAGAATAATTCAGCTAGGTTATATAGTACTTGGCACAAAAGATATAGAGGTTCAGAATGAATTTTTTTCAAGTGAAGTACCAATTAAATTTGGCGCTATGGAGGTACATGGTATAACTCAAGATATGATTGAAGCAAAACCCACATGTCAAGGAAGTGCCTCATACACTAGACTCCAAGAGCTAAATACTAACGAAAACTATATGATAATTCATAACGCTCCATTTGATTTAGGTATGCTTGAAAAAGAGGGGTTTAATACTAAAATGAAAGTTATAGATACTCTTAGAGTTGCAAAACATATCTATAAAGATGAGGAAGCTCATAGACTCCAATATTTTAGATATAAACTAGGGCTCTATAAAGATGAAAAAAAAGAAGCAGATGCCCTTGGAATTACTCTAAAAGCTCATGATGCAATAGGAGATGTACTTATTTTAAAATTGTTTCTCTCAAAACTAAAACAAAGTATAATTAAAATTTATCCAGATGAAAACCCAGTTGATAAAATGCTAGATTTAACAAATACACCAATACTGATAGAGAAATTTAAATTTGGAAAACACAAAGGTAAAACACTTCGTGAAGTAGCAACTGAGGATGCTGGTTATCTAAGATGGATGTTAAGTTCTATGGAGAATTTAGATGATGACTTACGCTATTCAATTAATACTGCGCTAAGCCTTTGATCAAGAACAGAGCTTAGGGTAGTTCACACGCAAAGCGTGTGAATATACCTCTTTTACTCCTCTTCACTATCTAACACTATCCTCTGATCTTTATATATACCAGTTCCAACAGGGATGGTACGACCAATAATTACATTCTCTTTTAAATCATTTAAATCATCAATCTTTGCACTTACAGCAGCTTCTGTAAGAACTTTAGTAGTATCTTGGAACGATGCAGCAGAGATGATAGAATCAGCAGCAACTGCAGCTCTTGTAATACCTACTAAAAATGGCTCAGCAATTGCTGGACGACCACCAAGGCGAGTAATTTTTTCATTTTCAACTTTGAATTTAGATTTAGATACTAAATCACCCTCAATAAATTTAGTATCGCCAGATTTTACAATCTTAATTTGACGAAGCATTTGAGTAAATATAACTTCAATATGTTTATCAGAAATATTAACACCCTGAGAACGATATACCTGTTGAACTTCCGATATTAAGTAGTTGTAAAGTGCTTTAACACCCATAATACGAAGTAACTCATGTGAAGAGATAATACCAGTTGTTAGACGCTCACCAGCATGAACAAAATCACCAACATTTACAACACTCTCATGAGACTTGTCTACAAAATACTCTTTTACAAGACCATTATCACTAGTTACAACTATGCGAACTTTGCCTCGAAGCATCTTACCAAAACTAACATTTCCATCTATCTCAGATATAAGCGCTGTAGCTTTTGGACGACGACCCTCAAAAAGTTCAGATACTCTTGGGAGACCCCCTGTAATATCTGATGATTTTTGAAGTGCTTTTGGAGTTTTTGCAATGATGTCTGCTACTTTTACAGTAGCACCATCTTCTATATATATAGAAGATTTAGATTCAATAACATATCTTAAAATTTCACCATCTTCAGTTGCCAAAATAACAGTAGGTTTATATTCACTTGATATATGATCATTTATCATTAAACGACTTTTACCAGTTAATTCATCCATCTGCTCAGTTGCTGTAGTCCCAATAATAATATCTTCAAATTTAACAACACCGTTAGCTTCAGATATAATTGGGTTTGAATATGGATCCCATTCAGCAATTACTATAGACTCATCTGATGCTGGTTTAGCAAGCAAGGTAGAAGCATTAACTGTCTCATTATCTTCGCTCTCTATAACGGAACCACGCGCAATATAGTGACGAACAGCTTCACGATTATTACTATCAATAACAGCCGCAAAAAGACCTTTTTCAATTACTTCATATCCAGCTTTAAGACCTTCAAATCTCTCTAAATAATCACCTTTTAAGATGAAATATTTTACAACACCTATTTCTTTTGCGTAGATTTTTTGTGTAACAGGTGCTCCATTTTCAACTAATAACTCAGAAGCATAAGGGATACGAGATGGAACATTCCAGCTATCTTTAATTGTCTCAACAATTGATTCATCCTCAGCAATTTCAGAACCGTTTTCATATGGTAAATAATATTTACCCTCAATTTGTCCACTAATACCAGCTAATTCATTTGGTTTAGCAATCTCATTTTTACGAAGTGAATAACGATAAGTGTCATTTTTAGTAATTAAAGTTATAAGAAGTTCATCATGAATGGTCTCAATTAATATTTTACCACTAGCAATTGCCTTAATCTTAGGTTCAACAAGTAAAACAGCTGCATTTCTTCTATTAGCAACAATATTTTTATCATCTTTTGATTTATATGTATTAAGTTTGTAATAACGGATAAACCCCTCTTTTTTAGCTACAACTTGTCGCTCTTGTGCTGTTGAGCTTGCAGTCCCTCCAACGTGGAATGTACGAAGCGTAAGCTGAGTACCAGGCTCACCAATTGATTGTGCAGCAGTGATACCAACAGCTTCACCTCTACGAACAATATGCCCAGTTGCTAGATTAACACCATAACAAAGTGCACAGATACCATTTTCACTTTTACATGTAGTTGGAGTTCTAATATGTGCCGTTTTAATCCCAGCTTCAAAAATTATTTTTGAACTAACTTCATCAAGAAGTGTCCCCTCTGCATAAAGAATTTCATTACTAATTGGATCAATTACATCTTCAGCTAAAACTCTACCATTAAGTCTGTCTTCAAGCGACTCAATTAGAGTGTTCTGATCAGAGATATCTGAAATTTCAATACCCTCGTGTGTATGACAATCATGCTCAACAACTTTAACATTTTGTGCAACATCAACAAGTTTACGAGTTAGATAACCAGCATTTGCTGTTTTTAGTGCAGTATCGGCAAGACCTTTTCTAGCACCGTGAGTTGAGATAAAATACTCAATTACATTAAGACCCTCTTTAAAGTTAGAGATAATTGGTGTCTCAATAATATCACCAGATGGTTTAGCCATCAATCCACGCATACCAGCTAACTGACGAATTTGTGCAGCAGAACCACGAGCACCTGAATCAGCCATCATATGGATAGAGTTAAACCCATCTTTATCATTCTCAACTAAATCCATCATCTGTGCAGCAACAATATTATTAGTATCTGTCCAAACATCAATAATTTTATTGTAACGCTCTTGCTCTGTTAATAAACCAGCTTCATATTGTTTTTGAATCTCAATAACTCTATTTTTAGACTCAGTAATTTTAGCTTTTTTAGCATCTGGAATTTTAATATCATCAATAGAGATAGATACTCCAGATTCTGTAGCATGTTTAAACCCTAAATCTTTTAATTTATCTAAGAAGCCAGCTGTTATACCAATCCCACCATGCTTTTGAACATAATCAACTAGTTCACCAATAGCACTTTTTTTCATAACTCTATTCCAAAGCTCAGAGGGAACAAAATCTGGCAGAACCGCTTTTAATAACAATCTACCAGCGGTAGTGTAAATAACACGACCATTATCGCGAGTACGAACTTTTGCGTGAATATCAAGCACTTTATGCTCTATAGCAATATTTACTTCATCAACATTTCCAAAAAGCTTATTTGAACCTTTTACACCGTTTTTCTCTAAAGTTATATAATAGATTCCAAGTACCATATCTTGTGATGGCGTAGCGATAGCTTTACCTGATGCAGGATGAAGAATATTCATAGATGCCATCATAAGTACTTTTGCTTCAGCAATTGCAGCTGAGCTTAAAGGTACATGAACAGCCATTTGATCCCCATCAAAATCGGCATTAAATGCTGAACAAACTAATGGATGTAGCTGAATCGCTTTTCCATCAATTAGCTTAGGGTGAAATGCTTGAATAGAAAGCTTATGAAGTGTTGGTGCACGATTAAGCATAACCGGGTAACCATCAACAATTTCAGCTAAACATTCCCAAACTTCATTGGTTTCCAAATCTATCATTTTTTTTGCAGCTTTTACAGTAGTAGCATGACCTTTTTCCTCAAGTTTTGCAATTAAATGTGGCTTAAATAACTCTAATGCCATCTTTTTTGGAAGTCCACACTCATCCATGCGTAAAGATGGTCCAACAACAATTACAGAACGCCCTGAGAAGTCAACACGTTTACCTAGTAGATTTTGACGAAAACGCCCTTGTTTACCTTTTATCACTTCACTTAATGATTTAAGTGGACGCTTATTGGCACCCTTAACTGCATTTGCTCTACGACCATTATCAAATAGTGCATCTACAGATTCTTGAAGCATACGTTTTTCATTTCTAACAATAATCTCAGGAGCTTCAAGCTCAACTAAACGCTTAAGTCTTTGGTTACGATTAATAACACGGCGATATAAATCATTTACATCTGAGACTGCAAATTTACCACCATCAAGTGATACAAGTGGGCGTAAATCTGGTGGAAGAACAGGAAGTACTGTTAACATCATCCAAGCAGGATTATTTCCAGAGTTTAAAAATGATTCAATTACTTTTAATCTTTTTGCAATAGTTTTTTTCTTAGCTTCACTTTTTGTAACTTCTATATCTTCTTTAAGTTGTGTAAAAGCATCAACTAAATCAATATCTTCAAGTAGATCACGAACAACTTCACCACCCATACGAGCAGAAAAACCAAGTTCCCCAAAACGTTGAATTAAAGTACGGTATTGCTCTTCATTTAAAACATCATATTTAAGTACAGGAGTTTTAGCTTCCGCGTCATAATACGCCTCACCACCACTCTCAACTATATATGCTTCATAATAAAGTACACGCTCTAAATCTTTCATTTTTATACCGAGTAAAGTACCAATACGTGAAGGTAATGAACTTACATACCAAATATGAGCAACTGGAGTTACAAGCTCTATATGACCCATACGAGTACGACGAACTTTAGTTGAGGTAACTTCAACTCCACACTTCTCACATACTACACCCTTATAACGCATCTTTTTGTACTTACCACAAAGACACTCATAATCACGAACAGGTCCAAAGATTTTTGCACAAAAAAGTCCATCACGCTCAGGTTTAAGTGTACGATAATTAATAGTTTCAGGTTTTTTAACCTCACCATTTGACCAAGACATAACCTTTTGGGGTGATGCAAGACGAAATTGTAGTTTCTTAATATCTTTTGGTCTATTATTTTCAGTTA
>JAMOMX010000399.1 GCA_027066935.1 Sulfurimonas sp.
TTATTTCGCGATGGAATTACATCAAAAGAGATACAACAAACACTTATTAAAACCGCAGTTGATAAAATAGACATCGATGCTCCAAACTGGACATTTGTTGCATCTCGTCTATTTATATTTAACCTTTACCATCAAGTTAATGGTTTTACTGGTTATGGCTCACTAGAAAAATATTTTGACCGTGGCGTAAAAGAGGGGCGTCTCCTTTTGGGTCTTAAAGAGATGTATGATATTGAAAGATTAGAAAAACATATCAAACCTGAGCGAGATTTCCAATTTAATTATTTAGGTGTAAAAACTCTTTATGATAGATACCTAATCAAAGATAGTGATTCAGAACCCATAGAGCTTCCTCAGCATATGTTTATGGCAATTGCTATGTTCTTAGCACAAAGGGAAGAGAACAAGCATGAGTGGGCTATAAAGTTCTATAACATGATATCTCTGTTTGAAGTTATGCTTGCAACTCCAACTCTATCAAACGCTAGAACTACTAGGCATCAACTCTCATCTTGCTACATTGGTTCTACTCCTGATAATATTGAGGGTATATTTGATTCATATCAAGAGATGGCAATGTTATCTAAATTTGGTGGAGGAATTGGTTGGGACTGGACTGGTATACGCTCAATGGGTTCATTTATTGATGGGCACAAAAATGCAGCTGGTGGAACTGTACCATTTTTAAAAATCACAAATGACATTGCTATAGCAGTTGATCAGCTTGGAACTCGAAAAGGTGCAATTGCAGTTTATATGGAACCATGGCATATCGATATAAATGACTTCTTAGACCTAAAGAAAAACTCTGGAGAAGAGCGTCGTCGTGCTCATGACCTATTTCCTGCAATGTGGCTAAATGATCTATTTATGGAACGAGTACAACAAGATGATATTTGGACGCTTTTTGATCCTTATGATGTTGGAGATTTAGCTACACTTTATGGTGAAGAGTTTACTAAAAGATATAAAGAGTATGAAAATGATGAAACTATTATAAAAGAGATAATAAAAGCAAAAGATTTATGGAAAAAGATTCTTACATCTTATTTTGAAACTGGTTCCCCTTTTTTATGTTTTAAGGATAATGCAAACAGAGCTAATCCAAATTCTCATACTGGTGTTATTAGAAGTTCTAACCTTTGTACTGAAATTTTTCAAAATACCAATCCCAACCACTATAAAATTAAATTTATTTTTGAAAATGGTGAAAGTTTAAGTTATGAAGAAAATGAGATTGTTAAAGTTGATAGTGGTTTAGAAAAACCAGCTAAAAAAGTAACTGCACTTGACTCACTTGGTGGCATGCAAATATATGTAGTTGAAAAAGAAAAGATAAACGGTGATACTGCTGTTTGTAATCTTGCCTCAGTAAATCTTTCTCGAATAAATACAAAAGATGAGATTAACCGCATTGTTCCTATTGCTATAAGATGTCTGGATAATGTAATTGATTTAAATTTTTATCCTATTGAAAAGGTAAAACGAACTAACATGAAATCTCGCTCAATTGGTCTTGGTGTTATGGGTGAAGCTCAAATGTTAGCAGAATCAGCCATAACATGGGGAAGTCAAGAACATTTTGATAAGATAGATGAAATTATGGAAGCCGTTTGTTATAACGCCATATCTGCTTCATCTGATATAGCGCTAGAAAAAGGAAGTTATGCAGAATATAAAGGCTCTAAATGGTCTAAAGGGATAATGCCACAAGACTGTGCAACTCCTGAAGTATTAAACCTTGTAGATCGTGGTGGCTTATTTGCTTCATCTTATGAGTGGGATGACTTACGCACTAAAGTTAAAAAGCAAGGTATGCGTAATGGTTATCTAATGGCTATCGCACCAACTTCATCTATCTCTATCTTAACTGGAACTACTCAAGCGATTGAGCCTGTCTTTAAAAGAAAATGGTATGAAGAAAATTTAAGTGGGCTTATCCCAGTTGTTGTTCCAAAGCTTTCACCTGATACGTGGGCTTATTATACACCAGCATATGATTTAAACCAAACACTACTTGTAAAAGCTGCTGCAATTCGTCAAAAATGGATAGATCAAGGTCAATCATTAAATATCTTTATTACACTAGATAAAGCGAGTGGTAAATATCTAAATGAGATATATATGCTTGCTTGGAAATTAGGTCTTAAATCAACCTACTATCTTCGCTCTCAATCTCCAGAGATTGCTAATGATGTTGAAGATAGAAGTATGGAATGTGTAGGTTGTCAATAAGATGCAACCACTGCATTCAAATAAACTAACTGATTTTTTAGATAGGTTTGTTAGTTTTGAAGATGGTGAATTTCGAGATATTAAGATTAAAAATCCAACGACTATAACACTAACATTTGCAACTCAAGATAAAAATAGAGCTTATGATTGGATAACTATAAAACTAGAATTCTCTAGCGTTAGCGATGCTTCTTTGATTGATAACAACAAATTATCATTTGTAGATATGAGTGATGGTATCAGTTTAGAAAATGATGGAACTTTTTTTGCTTTTAAAATATTAAATTCAACATGTCAAATAAAATCTTCAACTATAAAATTTGAAGAGGGGCAATTTTAAAAGGATTCAAATATGGGTTATGAGATAAAAGGAAATATACTAGGTTTTGAAAAAACATTAAATGTAGATATTCATAAAGTTGATGATCTATTTTCAACAATGATGGATATAGATGATGAAAATATATCATTTACTTTAGTAAATCCATATTTATTAAGGGAGTATTCATTTGATCTATCATCTGATATCAAAATACTTTTACAAATCAATGAAAACTCAAATATAAGTGTTTATAATATTGTTGTAATTCAAGAACCTTTAGAAAATTCTATAATAAATTTTTTAGCACCAATAGTTATTAATACTGATAATAATAAAGTAGCGCAAGCAGTTTTAGATAAAAAAAGACATCCAGAATTTGGAATGGCAGAGACCATTAAATCTTTTAGAGAATAAGTAATTTTTAATATTAAATCTGTTTTTAAGTGAAATTAAATACAATGTGTAAATAAATATAAGGTTTGATATGAAATATTTAGTTACCGATGACTCTAAACTAGCAAGATTAACTTTAATAAAATCGTTAAAACCTCTCATTGGGGATGGTGTAATATTTCAGGCAGCTAATGGGGAAGAAGCTCTAAAAATTCTAAATGATGAAAAACCTGATATAGTTTTTTTAGACTTAACCATGCCAGTTATGAGTGGGTATGAAGTTCTCCCAAAAATATTACAAATAAATCCAAATACAAAAGTAATAGTAGTATCAGCAGATATTCAAGAAAAAGCAAAAAAAACTGTTATTGAATTAGGTGCGCTACTTCATATACAAAAACCTATTAACAGTAAAAAAATGCAAAAAATTTTAGCATCAATAAGATAAAACATGAATACTGCTGATTTGGTATTAACAGAAGATGAAAAAGATGTATTACAAGAGCTAATAAACATATCTTATGGAAGTGCTACAGCAGTGATTGCTGAGATGCTTGATGCTTTTGCCTCATTAAGTATTCCAAAGATAGAAATTATTTGTACAAAAGAGCTTATAGCTAGGTCTAAAAAACTAAAAATGTCGAGCTATTTTTTTTCCTCTCAAGCATTTATAGGTGACTTTAGTGGGGAGTGTGCTTTTTTTATAGATGAAAAAAGTGCAAATAATTTAGCCAAACATTTAGAGTTGGAAGACAAAGAGGATTTAGATGATGCTATACTAGAGTTAACAAATGTTTTAACATCCTCTCTTATAACCAAGTTAGCACAAGAGGTAGATGCACAAGTTACATATGCACCTCCAAATATATTTAAATTTCACTTAAGTGAAATTGGAGAAACTTCAGCAATTAAAAATAATTCTCAAGTTATAACTATACAAACACAACTTAATTTTAAAGATCAAAAAATTCACGGTGAAATATTTATACTTACAAAAGATGGATCAATACAATGGCTCAAAAAGCAACTCAACAACATATTAGA
The DNA here is from genome assembly GCA_027066935.1 of Sulfurimonas sp. GTDB lineage: Bacteria > Campylobacterota > Campylobacteria > Campylobacterales > Sulfurimonadaceae > Sulfurimonas. The sequence continues at coordinate 3,995 of JAMOMX010000399.1, forward strand.
ATCAATGATGTAGAACAACAGATTGTATCAAATATTGATAATGGAGTATTGATACTTGATGATAATTTAGTGATTCACTATTATAACAAATGGCTGGAGTTATACACAGGAATTAAAGAAAGCGAAGCCTTAGGAGAAAGGATTGATAGTTTATTTGAAGAGATAAAAGCAAAAACACTAACAAGAAAAATAAAAACTGCTCTTAAAATGAAATCTCCATCTTTTTATACAGCTAGTACCTCTAAATATTTAATTCCTATAAAAATAGATCAGATACAAACATCAAACTATACTAAGATGCAACAAGATGTGAGCATAATACCTTTTGATGTAGAGAAAAAACTCGTAGTATTAATTATAACCGACCAAACAGTTATGGCTAACACAAACTATTTATTAGAATCAAACATTAAAAAAACTAAAGAATTAAATGATGAACTAATAAAAGATAGAGAGATAATTGATAAAAGAGTGTCATTATTAAAACTTGATATAAATGCAAACATAACACAGGTGTCACAAGCTTATCTAGATCTTACAGGTTATGACAAAAAAGAATTTTTAAACCTTAATTATTTAAATTTTAAAAACATTAACATAGATGATGAATTAAAAAATAATATACGCTCACATATGGAAAAACAAAGTATATATAAATTTAAGCATGAAACACTAACAAAAAAAAATGAAAAGCTATGGCTAGATTGTACTATAATTCCAGAGTACGATAACTTAACAAACCATATAGGCTATATACTATTTAAGGAAAACATTACAGCTTCTCAGCAGCTTATTTTACAACAAGAAGAGTTGCTAGCAAATTCTAAGTTTTCAGCTATGGGTGAAATAATAAATATGGTTGCACATCAATGGAGACAACCACTCTCAAATATCAGTTCTATTATAACAAATATTATGGTACTGAAAGAGTTAGACACACTAGATGAAAAAACAGTTAATGATGCACATAGTTCAATTTTGGATACTGTTGCATCGTTATCTACAACAGTAGACGATTTTTGTAATTTTTTTACTCTAGATAAAGAGTTATCAGAAGAGTTTGTTTATGTTGTTGTAATAAAATCTATACAATTTTTAAGAGATGATTTTAAAACTTATAAGATTTCATTTATTCAAGAGATAGATAAAAGCATAAAAATATTAACATATAACAATGAACTTATACAAAGCTTGATGAGTATTTTTAAAAATTCATTAGAGGCACACATAGAATCAAAAAAAACTACTACCGAAAAAAAGATAGCCCTAAAAGTATCATTAGATACCAAATTTATATATTTTACTATTATAGATAATGCTGGTGGAATTGACAAAGAAACAATGAAAAAAATATTTGAACCTTATTTTTCTACAAAATCTAAAAATGGGGCTGGTCTTGGATTGTATACATGTAAAATAATAATTGAAGAGCATCTATCTGGAACCTTGAATATAAGTAGTAAAAAAGACAAAACAAAAATTTTAATCAAACTACCATTAAACATTAATGATATAAATATCAATTAAAATTATACCATTTCAAATAATATGATATAATTTTTCATAACTATTGAAAGGTTAAAGATGGCTAAAGATACAATTACAGTTATAAACAATCGCGATGGAAAAAGTTACGAATTTAATATTATAGATGCAAGCGTTGGTCCATCTGTAGTAGATATCTCTACATTTTATAAAGATACTGGGATGTTTACCTATGATGAGGGTTATACCTCAACTGCCTCTTGTAAGTCCGATATAACATATATAGATGGTGTTGCTGGCAAACTTATGTATAGAGGTTATGATATCTCTTATATGGCAAATAAAAAAACTTTTTTAGACACTGCTTATTTGCTTTTAAATGGTGAGTTGCCAACTCAAAATGAACTAGATAATTTTACCATAGAGATGAAAAAACGCTCATTTATACATGAAGCTGTAAAAAAACTATATGATGCATTTCCTGATCGTGCACATCCAATGGCAATTTTATCAGCTGGAGTATCAGCATTATCAACCCTGTATTTTAAACACTTAGATATAACTACTCCTGAAGAATTTAGAGAGATGGCAAATAGAATAGTTGCTAAAATTCCTACATTAGCAGCATTTTCTTATCGTTATTCAAAAGGTTTACCAATTATATATCCAGATTTAAATAGAGGTTTTACAGAAAACTTTTTGTATATGATGCGTGCATATCCACATCAACATGTTGAACTAACCAACATAGAGATAAAAGCTCTTGATACTATATTTACCCTGCACGCAGATCATGAACAAAATGCTTCAACGACAGCTGTAAGAAATTTATCATCAACTATGGCTCACCCTTATGCAGCCATTAGTGCTGGAATTGGCGCACTTTGGGGTAAAAGCCATGGTGGAGCAAATGAGAGTGTTATTCGCCAATTAGAGATGATTGGAAGTTTAGATAAAGTTGATGAGTATATTGCCAAAGCAAAAGATAAAAATGATCCTTTTAGATTGATGGGTTTTGGTCATCGTGTATATAAAAATTTTGATCCCCGTGCAATAATTTTAAAAGATATACGCAATGAACTTATGGGTGAACTTGACATTAGCAGTGAACTTGTAGAGATAGCTAATAAAATAGAGCAAATTGCTTTAAATGATGAGTATTTTGTAAAACGCGGACTTTACCCAAACATAGATTTTTATTCTGGCTTAATTCTTCAAGCCCTAAAAATTCCAAAAGAGATGTTTGCTGTTATATTTGTTATTGGTAGAACTCCTGGTTGGATAGCACAGTGGAATGAATTACAACAACAAAAAAGTATTAAAATAGCTCGTCCAC
>JAMOMX010000400.1 GCA_027066935.1 Sulfurimonas sp.
TCACAAATCCAAATTGGAATAAAGAAGTAAGTATAGATGGTACAAATCAAAATGTAGGAGAGTTCAGCTTAGACGATGATTTAGTAATGGATGAAGATGAAGACGACATAATCATGGATGAAGACGATATTATTATGGATGAAGATGATATGCTTTTTGATGATAGTATAAAAAAAACATTTACAGACTATGGCGCTCTTGTTCCAATAGTTGGAACACTTCTAACTACACTTATAGCACTAATTTTTGCACTCCCGATTGCTATGGGAATTGCTGTATTTTTATCAGAAATCGCACCTAAAAATATCGCCTACCCTATTGGTATCGCAATTGAGCTGTTAGCTGCGATACCGAGTATTATCTTTGGTATGTGGGGGTTGTATTATTTTGCTCCAATTGTTGCTGACTTAGTGGGCGGTTATCAAGTTTCACTACTAACCGCTGGTCTTGTGCTTGGTATAATGATCCTTCCTTTTATGGCTGCAATCACAAGAGACAGCATGAACACAACTCCAGATGTACTTAAAGAGTCAGCTTATGCGATGGGTGCTACAAAATTTGAGGTTATAAAAGATATCATATTTCCATATTCTAAAGTTGGAATTATTGGTTCTATCATCTTAGCTCTTGGTCGAGCACTCGGAGAAACTATGGCTGTAGCATTTTTAATAGGTTCAATTTTTGCACTCCCAACTGCTATAAACTCACCAACTATTTCTATCCCTGTTGCGATGGCAAATAACTTTGGTGAAGCTAGTGGTCTTGGAGAGAGTGCACTTTTTTATCTTGCACTCATACTTTTTGTAATAAGTTTTGCAATTATCTCTTTTGCAAAACTATACTTTTTAAGAAGGGCTAAATAATGCGTTTAATCATAAACAAAATCATCTTAGGACTTTCAACATTATCTGCATTAATTGGTCTTGCATTTTTAGGTTGGATTTTAATCACACTTTTCATAAAAGGTCTTGGCTCTTTTCACTTCTCTTTATTTTTAAATGATTTAATTGATGGAGGTTTGAGAAACTTAATAGTTGGTCAATTTATCTTAGCAGGAATTGCCGCAACGATTGGTATACCACTAGGTATGGTTGCTGGAATATATCTACAAGAATATGGTCGTGGAAAATACGCTGAAGTTATTCGTAACCTTAGTGATATAATGATGTCAGCACCCTCAATAGTTATTGGTGCTTTTATCTATGCAATTATTGTTATACCTACTGGTGGAACTAGTGGGTTTGCAGGAGCCATTGCTTTAGCTATAATGATGTTACCAATTGTAATTAATACTACAGACAATATGCTCTCACTAGTCCCAAAAGAGCTTCGAGAAGCTGGAATAGCACTTGGTGCTTCAAAATATAAAGTGATTGTTAACATTGTTATAAAGTCTGCTAAAGTTGGGATTATGACCGGCATTTTACTTGCTTTTGCTCGTATTATTGGAGAAACCGCTCCACTGCTTTTTACATCTGAGACTTCAAATTATTTTAGTCTTGATTTGACTGAGAGTTTTCCATCGCTTACAGTTAGTATTTACGATTTAGCAAATGAACCTGAAGAGTCTAGCCGTGATTTGGCTTGGGCTGCTTCATTTATACTTACAGTTTTAGTTTTAACAATCAATCTAACGGGTAGATTTTTTACTCGTAACAAAGGACACAAATAAGATGCCAGTAATGAATATAAAAGATTTTTCATTTACATATCCAGGTGTTGATCATCCATCACTTAAAAATATAAATATGAAAATAAAAAGAAATAAAATCACCGCTTTGATTGGTCCAAGTGGTTGTGGAAAATCAACTCTTTTAAGAAGCATGAACAGAATACATGACCTCTACCCAGGAAATAAGTATGAGGGAATCATTGAGCTACTTAATGCAGATACAGAAAAAATGGAAAATATTTTAGATATAAAAAAAGAAAATGAATTTATACAACTTCGCCAACGAGTAGGGATGATTTTTCAAAAGCCAACACCATTTCCAATGAGCATATTTGATAATGTAGCTTATGGACTCAAGATTGCTGGTATTAAAAATAAATCTGAACTTGAGGGAAGAGTTGAGCAGGCTCTAAAAGATGGTGCTCTTTGGAAAGAGGTTCATGAAAGACTTAACAAGCCAGCAATGGGACTATCAGGTGGACAACAACAACGTCTCTGCATTGCTAGAGCAGTTGCTGTTAAGCCTGAAGTTATACTGTTTGATGAACCAACCTCAGCACTTGATCCAATTTCAACAGGAGCAATAGAAGAGCTTTTGGTTGAGTTAAAAAAAGATGTAAGCATTGCTATTGTTACACACAACATGCAACAAGCATCTCGAATAAGTGACTATACAGGATTTATGTATTTAGGAGATTTAATAGAGTTTGATAAAACTGAAAACATCTTTTTAAACCCTAAAGAGAAACAAACAGAAGATTATATTACAGGGAGATTTGGGTAATGTTACAAAATTTTGCAAACTCTTTAAAGAGTATTAAAAACAAAGTTACACATATTGGAAATGGTTTACTTAGCGCAAATGAATTAATCTTAGAAGCATTACAAGATTGTAATACTACTAAATTTAACGAAGCAAAAAGTTTTATAAAAAACATAAGTTCTAAAACTGATGAAATTGATAATGAAATCATAAAAGTTTTAGCACTATATACTCCAGAAGCAAGAGATTTAAGGCGTGTTGTTGCATATATGAAGATAACCAATGAATTATCTCGTGCTTGTGCAAATACAAGAAGTTTTATCAAAGGTTTTACAGATGTATGTGCAGATGTAGATACAAACACAATAAAAGAGTACGCATTACCTATGCAAACATCAACGGTAAAAGCTATCAAGACAACTATCAGTATGATAAATATTGATGACTCTGATGAGATTCAAGAATGTTATAACGATGTTTTAATAGAAGAAAATAAAACTGACGACTTATATGAGATGGTTGAAGCAAATCTACATAATCTTGCAAAAGAATTAGATGAATTTGAAAAGTTTTACAGAATGCTTAAGGCATTAAGAAAAAGTGGAAAAATAGCTGATCGTGCATCAAGCATAGCTAATTTATTAGTATACATACAAATTGGTGGTAATTTTCATAAATAATCATTACTATTTCATGGGTTTTGGTATAATTTCAAGTAACATAAAAAAAAGGAAGCAAGACAATGTTTAAACATATATTAACTATAGCTTTTTTAGTAGTAGCTACACTAAATGCAAACTACTATGAAAAAGGGGATGAAGCTTATTCAGATGATCACATCAAAGAGGCAATTAGATTTTGGGAAGTTGGCTCTTTTAAGGGGGAGATGGAATCACAATTTATGTTAGGATTTCTTTATTTACGAGGGGATGATGTACATCAAGACCTTAAAAAGGCTGCTACTGAGCTTGCCAAAACATTTAACCAAGATGATGAGACTGTACTAATAACTATTGCTCTTGCTTATTATAAAAACATGGGTAAAGATAAAGAAGATTTAGAAGCGATTAGACTATTTGAAGAGGCTATAGATAAAGAGGGAAAAACAGCTCAATATAATTTAGGTATGCTTTTTTTAACTGGAAATGGTGTTGATAAAGACACTAAAAAAGGAAATTATTTAATTAATAAATCTAAAAAATAAAGTGATTTTATGAATGAAACAATTCTTATAGTAGAAGATGAAGAAGATATTTTAGATCTAATGGAATACACTCTCTCAAAAGAGGGTTATGATGTTATAACATGTATAGATACTACAAATATAAAAAATATCTTGGATGAGGATGATGTCTCTTTAATTTTAATGGATAGAAATCTTCCCTCTGTTGAGGGTGCAAAATTTATACAATCTATACGCGCACTCGGCTATAACCATCCCGTAATTTATGTAAGTGCTAAAAACTCTAGTGATGACATTTTAGAAGGTTTTGAGCATGGTGGTGATGATTATATAACAAAACCTTTTAATCTACATGAGTTAAAAGCTAGAGTAAAAGCACTTATAAAAAGAACTTCAAAAACTTTAGATATTATGAAATTTAAAGATATCACTTACAACTCTTCTAACAAAGTTTTTTCTATAGATGCTAAGGAGATAAAGCTAACACATTTAGAACATGATTTACTTTTAGAATTTATGAAAAATGAAAATGTACTTTTAACTAGAGATATTTTACTTGAAAAAGTATGGGATGATAATATCAATAAGCAGGTAAAAACTGTAAATGTAGCTATAAAAAGATTAAAAGAGCGAATTGATCCAGATGGAACTAAAAACTATATTCAAGCTATTCGAGGTGAGGGATACATTCTTTGCTAAAATTTCATCAAATAATATTTAGAAAATTTTTAGTTTTATTTTTAGTTTTATTTTTAGTGGTTGGCGCTATAATCTATTTTTGGGTTAAGAGTCTTTATATAACAAATGCAAAAATGTCATTATTAAATGATGTTAAATTAATAGCACTTAGCATAAACACCCAAACAAATTTTGATAATTTAGCAAACGATATAAAAGATAAACTCAACACAAGAGTAACAATTATTTCAGAAGATGGCAACATAATAGCAGAGTCTCATAAAGATAAATCTACTATGGATAACCATAAATATAGAGATGAAATTGTTCAAGCAAAAAATGAAGATTTTGGATTTAAAATAAGAACTTCAAAAACTCTTAAGCAAAATCTTTTGTATGTGGTAAAAAAATACACTATAAACGAAAAAACCATATATATAAGACTTTCAAAAGAGTTAAAAAGTGTAACAGGTCAAATACTCACTCTTGGATTTCAAGTTTTAAGTATTGTAGCAATATTTTTTATATCTATTTTTATAGTTGCATATAAAATAAATTTACAAATTCAAGAAGAGACTAAAAAAATAGTACTGTTTTTAAAATCTTTAACTAAGAAGAAAAAAAACAACTATATAAATTCTAATTTTTCAGAAGAGTTTTCGCTAATTACAAAGCTACTCTCAAAAGTCTCAAAAATTTTAATAAAGCAAGATAAACAAAAAGATAAATATGCTTCAAAACTAAAATCATCAAATACTCAAAAAGATGATATCATATCTGCGATTTCACATGAGTTTAAAAATCCAATTGCTGTTATAAATGGATACACACAAACTCTTATAGATGATAAAAATCTAAATAAAAATATTCAAAATAAATTTTTAAAAAAAATATATAACAATGGCAATAGGCTAAATGAACTTATTGATACATTAAGGCTCTCTACTAGACTTGATGGTTCTCACCAAAAACTTACACTTTCAAATGTAAATATCTATAAGCTAGTAGTTGAGACAATTGAAAATCTAAAACTTACATATAAATCTAAAGAGATTAAGATTATTGGTTTAGAAGATGTTGAGATAAAAGTTGATAAAGCACTATTTAATATTGTTCTAACTAACCTTATAGAAAATGCTTTTAAATATTCTGAGGATGAAGTTATTGTTAAATTAGAAAAAAATTCCATTGATATAATTGATACGGGAATAGGGATAAAAAAAGAAAATATAACCAAAATTTTAGAAAAATTTTATAGAGTAAGCGGTAATACTTGGAATAACTCTTTAGGACTTGGGCTCTTTTTGGCAAATAATATTGTAGAACTTCATCACTTTAAACTAAAAATCAAAAGTATAGAAAATGAAGGTTCTACTTTTAGTATAGTTTTTTAAATATTAAGGCAATATCACCTTTATAAATTTAAAATAAAATTAAAATTACCTTTAATATATAACTTTATGAAACAATAAAGGAAACTGCCTAAACTTTAATCAATATTTTTTATTTCATTCAATATAATTGGGATATACTATAAGCAATTAAATTTCAGGAGAAAATGAATGGGAAAATTTGTTAATAATACAGAAGAGTTTTTTGCTTTTTGTGAAGAAAATGATGTTCAATTTGTAGATTTTAGATTTACAGACATTAAAGGTGCATGGCACCATATTAGTTACAGAATGAGCGCTGTTAACGCTACTCAACTAGAAAATGGATTACCGTTTGATGGTTCTTCAATAGAAGCTTGGCAACCAATTAACAAGTCAGATATGCTTTTAAAGCCTGAAGTATCAACTGCGTTTTTAGATCCTTTTACTGCTGATCCAACTATTATTGTATTTTGTGATGTATATGATATCTATAAAGATCAAGCATATGAGAGATGTCCTCGCTCTATCGCTAAAAAAGCACTAAGACATGCTGAAGAAATTGGTATCGCTGATACTGCATATTTTGGTCCTGAAAATGAGTTCTTTATGTTTGATAGTGTAACTTTTATTGATAATATCAATGAAGCTGGTTACAAAGTTGATACAGAAGAGGGTGAATGGAACTCAAATAACCCTTATCCAGAGATGTACAACACAGGTCATAGACCAGGAACTAAAGGTGGTTACTTCCCAGTTCAACCAACTGATTCTGCTGTAGATATTCGTGCTGAGATGATGCAAGTTTTAGAGCAAGTTGGTCTTGAAGTTGTTCTTGGACACCATGAAGTTGCGCAAGCTCAACATGAACTTGGAATAGTTTTCTCTGACATTATCGGTGCTGCTGATAATGTTCAAAAATACAAATATGTTGTGAAGATGATTGCTCACCTAAACGGAAAAACTGCTACATTTATGCCTAAGCCACTTTATGGTGATAATGGTAATGGTATGCATGTACACCAATCACTTTGGAAAGATGGTAAAAACCTTTTCTACGCACCAGGTGAATATGCAAACTTAAGTCAAATGGCTGTTAACTATGCTGGTGGTATCTTCAAACATGCTGCTG
>JAMOMX010000401.1 GCA_027066935.1 Sulfurimonas sp.
CTTTTTTAAAAAGTCCTATAGCAAAGATAAACAACCCCATGGCAATGTTTTTATAATTTTTAACCAAGTTCCATCTTGAAGCAAACTGTGGCATCATCTCTTTATGATGAACAATAGGACCTGCAATGAGTTGAGGAAAGAATGTGACAAAAAGTGCATAATTAAGAAAACTATATTCTTTAGTTTCTCCACGATAACTGTCTACAAGGTAGGCAATTTGCTGGAATGTAAAAAAAGAGATAGCCAATGGTAATGCCAAATGCAGTAAAGGCATAGAACCATCAAATGCAAGATTTAAATTCTCTATAAAAAAATCTGCATATTTAAAATACCCAAGCAACCCAATATTTATAACGATTCCAAAAGTCAATAAAGACTTTTTATGAATTTGTATTTTTTTAAATTTATCATTCAGTGAATTGCCTACTACATAATTAAAGAGCATTGAAGTCAATATGATGGGAAGATAAGCTATATTCCACCAACTGTAAAAGAAAAGTGAAGAAAATACTAAAAAACCTTTTGCTCCGATAACTAATCTTCTATTTAGAAGAAAAAAGTAAATAAAAAATGTTATTGGTAAAAAGAAAAATATAAATTCGTAACTATTAAACAACATTAATAAAATCCTTGTTCATCTATATTTTCCTATGGTTATTAAATATAACTTTACAAGAACTTTTTTAACTATCAATGGCATAAAATCTAATCGTATTAGCAATGTAAGAACATTACTATTTATGTATGGTTTAAAATGTTTAGATATCTGTTTAAAAGAATGGTTCCATCCCCATAAACTTAACATCTTCTTTTGATTTAAATGCTGTAAATATCCTAAAAATCTTTTTTTATCTTTACTATCGATGCTAGACAACTGCTTTTCAATTCTTGTACTTAATGATAAAAATGAAAAATCTGTTTCATCTAGTCCCGTAGCACATAAACTGCCTAATGTATTGGCATGAATGATAGAAAGAATCTTACCAATATGACCAATAGTAGGATATGAACAAGCAATTTTATACCAAACTTCTCTATCTTCTGATCTTTTCATTGACTCATCAAATAAAAAACTTTGGTTATTAAAAATATTTTTTTCAATAACTACTGTACTAGAAGTAATAGACATGCCATCAATAATAGCTTCAAGAGCATCATCAAGTACATCGTTATAAGGATATATAATTTGTTCTACCCTTTTACCACCTTTAACTCTATATCCAGTGCATGACCAAAGAATATCAGGATTTTTACTATGAAACTCATAGTGATTTTTTAGTTTTTCAGGTAGCCACTCATCATCAGCATCAAGAAAAGCTATAAACTCTCCTTTAGCCTCTTTTATCCCTCTATTTCTTGCTTTTGAAGGTCCTCCATTGTCCTGACGGATTAAACGAATGCGAGAATCTTTTATAGACTCAACTATTTCACAACTATGGTCTTTTGAACCATCATCAATAATAACAATCTCAAAATCAGTGAATGTTTGATTCAATGCACTTTTTATGGTTCTTTTGATATATCTTTCTTTATTGTAAAGAGGTATGACTATACTAAATTTTTTTTTATTATTCATGCTCAATCTCTATTTTTCCTAAATGAATTTAACATAGTAACAAGTCTTGTTTTGAGCCCTCTTAGATACAAGCCAGTATCTACACCAAAAAGTCTAACAATCCAACGAGAACTTGGTTTAAATGCTATCACTGGTTCATCATAACCTAACTCTTTAATCAACTCCAATACTTCTTTTTTCAGTTGTTTATCTAAAGGATAATAATCGCTATAAACTACCGAATATAAGGAGGCAACAGCTTTGTGTAAAGAATACTTATCTAAATCTTCTTTAACGAGGTTAGCATATAGATGATATGAATTAAGTTGAGAGCGTATGGCATTATATGATTTTTTTGAAGTTATACTAGAGGAAATACCTTTTCTATAGTAGACTATACTGGATTGAACAAAAATAATTTTATTTGCCGCATAAGCAACTCTTGCAAAGAATTCACCATCTTGATTTCTTACTAAAGATTCATTCCAGTTACCAATTTTTAAATGTAATGCTTTTGATATTAACCATGATTGACCAATAATATATTCTATATTTTCCCATGACTCTTTTAGAAATAGAAATTTATTATTGTAACTTTTATTAATAATTTGATTTTTAAATGTAGCATTCTCAATAGAATTAAAAAATCTCATCCATTTACCTGTTGCTACGACGTCATCTTGAAAGTCATATTGTTTTAATGCTTCTATTTGAGATGATATTTTATCTTGATGCATGATATCATCAGCATCAAAGTACTGTATATACTCCCCTTTTGACATTTCAAAAGCTTTATTTCTAGCTACTTGTGCTCCACTGTTTTCTTGTACATAGACTTTGATATGTTTATGTAACTTTTCATAATCTCTAGCTATTTTAAGACTGGTATCAGTTGACCCATCATCCACTATGATGATTTCTATGTTCTTATATATTTGTGCCAATAAAGATTCCATAGTTTCCGAAAAATACTCTTCTGCATTATAGAGTGGTATCAGTATGGATACTAATGGATAGTTATTTATCATGTTTTTTCCTTTTCCCTATTAATTCAAGTAATATATCGGTAAACGCACGATTATATAAGATATTTAAAATCAGTACAATAACTCCCATAACCAATGACAATACAACTGCATCAATAAGCATATTTTTAATACCAAACAAAATACTCACACTATAAGCAAATATTCCCCCAATGAGAGTAAAAATAAATGGTTTTAAAATTTGCCAAAAATACTCTTTAAACCCTGCTCCACATAATGGTTTTATTATATAGTACCAACTTGGAAAAGTAAAAAAGATTACAAATAGTAGTAAACTATAGGCTACACCATGAAGTTCCCAATAAGAGCCAATATAGATTATCAAAGGTAAAAAGAAAAATTTGACTAAGTTAAAATAAAAACCTAAATCAGCTCGCCCCCTAGCTAATAATAATGTACCTGCTGGGTTTCCAATAGAGCGGATAGCTCCATAAAGTGATAATATCTGTAGTATGATTATACTATCACTCCATTTTTCTCCAAATAGAGTCAAAACGATGGGTTCAGCTAAAATAGCTATTAAGATATAAATAGGAAAATTAACAGAAGAGAGATAATTAATTGTTTTTAGATAAATATTTTTTAACTTTGCCGTATCATCTTGAACTTTTGACATTATTGGAAAAGTAACTCTTGTTATGATAGGATTAATAATCTGTGCAGGACGCATAGAAAGGTTTTTAGCAACTGTATAAATTCCAAGTGCTTCAAGACCCAAAAGCTTACCAATCAACACTATGTCAAACTGTGAACCAAAATAATTAATACTTCTTTCACCCATTTGAAACATTCCAAAAGATATCATAGAAGTAATTTCATGATATTTGAAAATAAAGGAAGGACGATGCTCTTTTATACCGATAAAAATATTGATAGAAGTATTAACAATAGCATTAGTAAGTGCTGCATACACTAAAGAATATACACCATAGCCATTGATAGCTAAGCTTACAGCAACTACGAAACCTGCTACTACTGATATGATACCAATCTTTGCCATGATATTAAATTTTAATGCTTTTTGAAACAATATCCCGTATTGACTACCAAGAGATGATATGACAAAGTTTATTGCTAAGAGCTGGATAATAGGTATTAATTCTGTTTCGTTATAAAAGTTTGCTAAGAATGGAGCAAGACTATAGATGATGATAAACAAAACAAGACCTGAAGCAATATTTAACCAATAAAGACTTGATAATTGTACATGCGTGATATTTTGTTTATGAATGATGGAAGCACTAATACCTAGGTCTAAAAACAGAGCACTAAATCCTATTATTATTGTAACAATAGCCATCAAACCAAAGTCAGATGGTTCTAGATAGCGTGCTAAAATAGACAACTGTACTATTTGAATAATGGCAATGATGATAGAAGAGATGCTTGTCCACTTAACTCCGTTTAGTGCTTTATATTTCAGACTCATATTATTTTATTAAAACTTTTTTTATAATATTTTTTATAATATTTCTATATTTAATATATACCATTCTAGGAATATTATATTTCCTGTTGTCATATATATTTGCAGCATTTATCAATTTATTTTCTTTTGGAAGTAGTTTAACCTCCAAAAAAATACTGTCTATAAGTTCTTGATTATTCATCCATTCCAACTTTTCTTCCGCAAACTTTCTTGTTTTAAACTTCAATTCATTTATTTTTGAATTGTTAAATACATACCATTCCATTTGTTTTGTCAAATCATTCACATTGACTTCACACATAGGCCAATAATAACTATCATTACGGCAATAAAATTTTTTAATTGTTATTGTTTGACATGTTTTAGGATTAATAAACTCATTCATTGGTCCATTATCACTTGTTATAACAGGAAGTCCACAGGACATCGCCTCCATCAATGTTAAGCCAATACCATCAAGTCGTGAAGGATAGATATAAACATCAGCCTTATGATATAAGCCAGGTGCACTAATAGATTCATGAACAATATCAAGTTTTTTATCTGCTTGAAGGCTATGTATAGTTTGATTCAAATCAGGAAAATAATCAGAAATATTTTTTTGTGTATGAATTAGTAATTTAATATTGTCATACTTTTTAACCAAGGTATTGAAAGCTAATATTGTAAAGTCCGTACCTTTTCTAAAAGGATTCATTCCTGCTGAATGAAAAAATATTAATTCTGTATCATTATTTTTTTCATTAAAGTCCATTTTAAATAAATTTGTGTCAGTCCCCCATGGAACATAAAAACACTTTGGATGCCAATTAAAAACAGAAAAATGACGTTTTGTATTGCAAATTAAGAAATCATAATTAGCGAATAATGGGACAGTCGTATCTGTATAATAGTCAATGTAGGCACCAGTAATAATATTTAACTTTTTGCATAAAAGTATTGGTTGCCACCACCACTGCTCATTGAATAAAACTAGTTCGATGTTATTTTTTTCCAGCCATTTTTGGAAGTCAGATAAGTCAAGACCGTTGATTATAGGTAGAGTGTTTTTTTTACCCCAATGAACATTGTCTTTGTCCCAAAGTGGATTACCACGAGCATACATTTCACCACCACGAGCATAAATATATACTTCATTATTTTTCTCTAAAATATTTTCATATTGTTTTGAAACATAAGCAGCACCTCTTTCAAACCAAGTTGTAACGATACCTATTCTCATTTTATTCCCGATCTTATAATTTAATTAAATTTTTTAGAATATTCTAAAAAATTATTTAACATACTATGCGCTAATTTTTGTTGTTCTTTATTAGTTAGTTTTACTTGTTTAACAAATTGATGATAATTATCATCAATAAATTTCACGTTGTTGATACAGTCTTCAATATTAAAAGGATACTGCCATTTTTTGGAAGCATTAACATATATATCTGAAATCATGTCAAGTTTTTGTTCCACAGAAATACTAATAAATGGTTTGTTTAATAAAGCAGAAAAAATAGCTCCATGATACCTTGCAGAAATAAAAAGATCAAAGAGATTTAAAGTAGTTATAAACTCATTAATAGTTTGCTTATCGGGGTTCCATTGAATTACATTTTGTACATTTTTTAATCTTTCAAGCCAAAATGAGTCTCTACCTTTTGCGAATATGATAATATTAACATTGTAACCATTGTTTTTAAGTTTATGAATTAATGGTTCTATTTTTGTATAGTATGCAGAACCTTTGTCTGTGTGAGGCCAATCTCGTACTATAATACCAATACTTTTTACTTTAGAATTTATATTTTGTTCAGATATATTTAAATCTTTATTATCAAATAAATAGCATAAGTCAGAAAAGTGTTGTGTTTTTTCTAGACCCCAAATTTTACATTTATTAATACTATATATATCTCTTACTGCAATGAAATCCATTTTTAAAAATAGTTTTTTTGTTTCTTCTTCAGTGAAGTTATTTCCCTCAAATGGTCCAACTCCTATTCCAATTGCTCCCGTACTTTTGGTTTCAATATCTTCTTTATATAGTATGATTTTTGGTATAGAGTTCCGTTTTATTTTTAAAAGTAGTTTTTTAACAAATAAAGAAGGATTTATAATATATTTCAATAAACGTTGCTTGGAACTTGTTCCAGAGAAAGAATAAAATTGCGTACCACCCCCATAAAGAATAATATCAGTTTTTGCATATATGTCATTTTTCCTTGAGTCAAGTATAGTACAAGAAGGAATAAGTTTTTTTATATAGCTAGAAGATTTACATAGAAGTGCAATATCTTCATTATGATAGTGTTCCATTAACTTTTTAATTAATATATACATTAAGGCATCATCACCAAAATTTGTTAATCCATAGCCACCTCTTATGATGATTTTATACTTTTTCATATCTTCTCCAAATACTATTCTATAGTCTTAAGAATTCCCGTCTCAAAATTCTCATCAGCTTTCTAACCAAACGCATCTTCTATCTTTGTTTCCTTTTTTTTCTGAATTTAATTCTTTCCATTGTTTTGCGGTTAATCCAAATAGTGCAATATTTAATAAATCAGCCTCAGAAGCATATATAAAATTGATTTTTTTTATCAATATATTTGGAGGAATAAGATTGTTTTTTATAGCATCTGTATGGATATGATAGTTCATCTTTACAATCGTTCGTTTTATATCCCAACCTAGTTGCTGCTTTTCTATTTCATTATCTTTAAGTCTTTGAAACTCTTTTATAAGAAAAAGCTTAAACTCTGCACTT
>JAMOMX010000402.1 GCA_027066935.1 Sulfurimonas sp.
CTAATAAAAAAAGCACCCTCTTAAATCTAAGCTATGAAAGTATTAAACTATTTTTTGCAAGCCCCCTTATACTCCTTGGCATATTTTAAAGCATAAGTGTCACCCCAATCAAAAATATTTTTTAACACATGCTCGAGTTTATTTCCCATAGGTGCTAAAGTGTACTCTACACGAGGTGGTATCTCTGCAAAAGCTTCTCTATAAATTATATGTCTAGCTTCTAACTCTTTAAGTTTACTACTAAGCGTTTTTTGTGTAATGCTGCTTATAAGTTCCGTTAAATCTTTAAATCGTTTAGGACCATCTTGGAGATGCCAAACAATATACATTTTATATCTATCATTAAATATATCACTAAAGATATCCACTGGACATCCATATTCTTTATTATCAATCTGTATCATAAAGAAATTATAACATAATAAAACTCATAAAATAATTTATTTCCATTACTTACTTAAAATATAGTAAGGATATTTTAAGTAAGTAGCTGGTAAACTTTCCCATAGATAAGCAATTTTGCAGCTTTAAATCTGTAAAATAGTTTACAAACTAAATGATAAGGGCTAAATAATGAACCAGACAATGAAACAAAAATTTACTGACATACTTCACTTTAGAAACGCATGTAAACTCTTTAATGACTCTAAGGTATCCAAAGAAGATTTAATCTATATACTAGAAGCAGGTCGAATGAGTCCCTCCTCTTTTGGTGTTGAACCTTGGAAGTTTTTAGTTATTCAAAATGAACAAAGCAAACAAAAACTTCAAGAAGCATCTTATAACCAAACCCAAGTGGGTACAGCATCCGCAATAGTAGTT
Organism: Sulfurimonas sp.; assembly: GCA_027066935.1. Lineage (GTDB taxonomy): Bacteria > Campylobacterota > Campylobacteria > Campylobacterales > Sulfurimonadaceae > Sulfurimonas. Next base: position 823 of record JAMOMX010000402.1, read on the forward strand.
ATTTTAGCACGCAAAGATATGAAGCTTGAACAAAGTTATGCTGAAAAAATGTTACGGCGTTCTGGTGATGATCTTTATGAAAGTTTTTTAAAAGATTTTTATACTGGGTATACAGCGAATATGGATGCAGAAAGTTTGGGTAATTGGAGCGATAAACAGTGTCAGTTAGCAGCTATGAACATGATGAATGCAGCAGCTGTATTAGGTATAGATTCATGCCCTATTGGTGGTTTTGTACCTAATCTTGTCAATGATTTACTTGAGATAGACCAAAACAAATACCAAATATCTATGCTTTTGCCTCTTGGCTACAGAGCAAATGAACCATATGCAAAAATTAGAAATGATTTTAATGATGTAGTTGAGTATTTAGACTAGCATACTACTATATAGGCGTTTATAAAAACAATAAACTTCACCTCAAAAGAGGTGAAACTAAATCTCCATAACAACTAGGTCGTCTATCTCTCAACAATCCCCAATACTTTCTTTGCTTTGCATTTTTTTCTAAATCAAAATCAGCATAAATAATTTCTTCTTTATCTCTGGAGGCTTCTGTAATTATTTTACCAGTATAATCAGTTATGAAAGATGAGCCATAAAAAGTAAGTTCGGAACTCTTAGCAACTTCTTTACCTATTCTATTTGCAACTACAACTGGAACTGTGTTCGTAGCAGCATGACCCATCTGAACTCTTTGCCAATGTTCTTTTGAATCTAGTTTTATCTCAGGTTCACTTCCAATAGCAGTTGGATAAAATATAATCTCTGCGCCCTTAAGTGTCAAAGCTCTTGCAGTTTCACAAAACCACTGGTCCCAACAAATCCCTACACCGATTTTGCCAAACGCAGTTTCATAAACTTTAAAGCCAGTATCGCCATCTTTAAAGTAAAACTTCTCTTCATATCCATGACCATCTGGAATATGAGTTTTACGGTAGTTATCCATAACAAAGCCATCCGCATTTATAACTACTAAAGAGTTAAAATAATCTTCTTTTGATTTTTCAAAATAACTTACTAATATAACCACTTTTAGCTCTTTTGCTAAATCTGAGAATTGTTTTATTAGTGAGTTGTTTTTAAGTGGGGATGCTAAAGAGAGATACTTTTTATCCATATCTTTACAAAAGTAAAGAGTCTCAAAAAGTTCTGGTAAGAGTATAATTTGCGCACAATTTTTAGCACTTTGTTTTACTAAAGAGATAGCTTTTGAGATATTGAACTTTTTATCCTCACTCATAGCCATCTGAATTGCAGATACTCTTACCATATTTGTAGTAATTAACCTCTACCAGTAATCTCAATAATGTGAAAACCAAATTGTGTTACAACTGGACCATATACAACCCCAACATCACCATTAAATACTACTTGATCAAACTCAGGAACCATTTGTCCAGGAGAAAATTGACCAAGTGATCCACCACTTACACCTGATGGACAATCTGAATTTTCCATTGCTAATGTTTTAAAATCAGCCCCATCATCTATCTCTTTTTTTAACGCTTCACATTTCTCTTTAGATTTTACTAATATGTGTCTTGCTGTTGCCCATGCCATATTTATATCCTTGTAATTTAATTATAAATGGGATTTTACTATTTTGATGTTTCATTATACATTAAGAGGTATAAGGATATTATTCAATCAATATGTTAAAAAGACTGTTTTTAAGCTTTATGCTCCTTACTTCAGCACTATATTCAAACACTATAAATGTTGCTGTAGCTGCAAATGTTAGTTATGCGATGGATTCACTAATTGCTGAATTTAACAAGAGTAATCCAAATACAAAAGTAAATGTGACACTTGGAAGTAGTGGAAAACTTACCGCTCAAATACTCCATGGTGCCCCTTATGATATCTTTATGTCTGCAAATATGAAATTTCCTTTTACAGTATATGAAAAAGGAAAAAGTTCAACTGAGCCAAAAATTTACGCTTATGGTTCTTTAGCAATTTTAAGCTCAAAAAAAAGAGATTTCTCAAAAGGTATTAAACTTTTAGAAGATGAAAATATAAAACGAATTGCAGTTGCAAATCCAAAAACTGCACCATATGGAATGGCTAGTTTTGAAGCACTGAAAAATGCAAATATCTTAGATGAAATCAAGTCAAAATTTATCTATGGGGAATCAATCTCTTCAACTGTTTCTTACACAGTAACTGCAACTGACATTGGAATAGTCGCAAAATCTTCACTTTATAGCTCTAAGATGACGGGCTTCAAAAAAGATATAAATTGGGTTGAGATAGACTCAAAACTATACACTCCAATAGAACAAGGGATAGTTGCTATAAAAGACACAAAAGAAGTTAAAGAATTTTACAATTTTATTTTAAGTAAAAATGCTAAAAAAATATTTGAAAACTATGGATATAAAATTCCATGAGTATTTTAAAAGCGCAAATCGTAGATATTCAAAATGTTGATAATCTTCATATTGTAAAATTTGATTTTTTTGGTAAACAATTAAGCATGATGAGTTTAGAGTTAAACGATAACATTCAAATTGGCACAAATGTAATTCTAAAAACTAAAGCTACAAGTATAGCTATTGCCAAAAATTTCACGGGTGAACTCTCTTACTCAAACAAACTAAATTCAAAAATAATAGCGATACAAAATGGTAAATTACTAACAACTATAAAACTACAAACAAACGATACTGTTTTAGAATCAATCATAACAAAAGACTCAAGCCTAAGAATGGATTTAAAGGTTGGAGATGATGTTGTTGCACTTATCAAAGCAAATGAGCTTAGCATTGTAGAGGTAATATCGTGAGTGAATTAGAATTTGCCCCCTTTATACTCTCTTTTAAATTAGCTAGCATTACCACTATTATATTGTTTGTTTTAAGTGTACCTCTTGCTTGGTGGCTCTCCCAAACTCGCTCAAAAACGAAACCATTTTTTGAAGCATTAACTGCCCTGCCAATTGTTTTACCTCCATCAGTTATAGGGTTTTACATACTTGTTGTACTTTCTCAAAACTCTCCTGTTGGTGCTTTTTTTAATGATTATTTTGGCATTCAACTGATTTTCAATTTTCAAGGTTTAGTGATTGCATCATGTTTTTACTCACTCCCTTTTATGGTTCAACCACTCCAAAGTGGGTTTGAATCTTTAAATAAAAATATGCTTGAAGCCTCTTACATAAGTGGAAAAAGCCAACTTCAAACTCTAATTCATGTAGCTCTACCTAACATTAAACCAGCTCTTTTAACTGCAATAATTGTAACTTTTGCACATACCGTTGGAGAATTTGGAGTGATTTTAATGGTTGGAGGGAGTATTCCAGAGGAGACTAAAGTAGCCTCTGTTGCAATCTATGAGATGGTAGAAATCATGGACTATAAAAACGCTCACATATATAGTGCAATGATGGTACTTATGAGCTTTTTTGTACTTCTTGGTGTTTATATATTTAACCATAAACAAAAGTTTTCAGGTTTTATAAAATAGTGTATAATTATAAGCTTATATATTGGACAAGGTACTTTACATGAAAATCAAAAACATACATATAGATAAGTATAAAGTTTTTAAAAACTTTGATATAGATTTTTTAGATAGCGATAAAAAACCTTTAAACTTAATTGTTTTAGCTGGGATAAATGGAAGTGGTAAAACTTCTTTATTTGAATTTATAGTGGATAAATTTAAAATTGCAAGCGATGGGGTACTTGGTTATTTAGTTGTGAACATAAAAGGAATATCCGGTGATATAATTATTCAAGAAAATTTGGAAAAAAAGCTTAGTGAAAATAATTCCGGTTTAGCTGAATTATACGGAGTAATGGAAAAAGCCAAAGAATTTGAAAAAAAAGTAATTTACCTAAAAACTCAAGAACAAAAAGCAAATAATATAAAAAAAGAAATTTTAGATTATTTGGACTCTCTTATTTTTGAAAAAGAGTTCTCTGCAAAACAAGCTTATAAAATTATAGCCGACGAGATGTCTTCTATTTTTGAAGGGCTTAATATACAAATAAAATTTAGTGGGTTAGATAAGAATAAAGAGATATTTTTTGAAAATAATTTAGGTGAAAAAATTTCTATTGATGATTTATCAACTGGAGAAAAAGAACTTTTAAGTAAAATATTTTATTTACATATTTCAGACACTAAAGATTCGATTATTTTAATAGACGAACCAGAGATATCACTACACCCATCATGGCAAAATAGAATAATAAAAATTTATAAAAACCTTGCACAACAAAATAATAATCAAATTATTATAGCAACTCATTCACCTCAAATTATTGCTTCTACTCCAAATGAAAGTTTAAGAATTTTAATAAAACAAGGTAGTAATATTAAATCTTATTCTCCTGATGCTTATGGAATGCAAGTGAACAAAGCTTTAACAGATATTATGGGTGTTACAGAGCTAAGAGATATAGAAGTTCAAACACAATACGATAAAGTAAAAAATATGATTTTAGAAAATAACTATAAGTCAGATATCTTTGAAAAAGAATTATCTATTTTAGAAAAAATGATGATAAATGATAATGTTGATTTTGGACTTTTAAAACTAGAACTTCTTAAAAGAGAAAACAGTGATTCAAGTAACTAAAAGTGAACAAAATTTCTTTATTGTAAAAAAGAGATCTATAACAAATCAGAAACAATCTGATGCTTGGAATAAAATAAGTGATATTCGAGCAAAATTGAGAAATCATATTTTAACAAATGAACAAGAAAAAATGTGTGTTTATTGTGAAAAAAAGATTTCTTCAGATAGTTCTAAATCTAATATAGACCATTTTAGGACACGAAATACCCATCCCCATTTAACTTTATTATACGACAACTTATTTGTATCTTGCAATAACAAAAATCATTGTTCTTCTAAAAAAGATAATTCTGGATTAGCTAATAATGATTTTTCTAATTTAATTAATCCGATTGATGATGATATAGAAAATAACTTTTCATTTACAACTTTTGGCGAACTAACTGGAAAAAATGAAAAAGCTAAATTTACTATTGATGTTTTTGGATTGAACAATCGTTCATTAGTTGAAGAGAGAAAGAATATTTTTTTACAATTACAAAACTGCAAACATATGAGTGTAGAAACTATTTTTGAAACTTTGCAATGCCATAAATCATTCCTAAAATATATAATTAGTGCTTAACTATGATAAATATCAAAATTAAAAACCATATATTGGATGTAAACTTAGAGATAAATGAGGGTGACTTTGTAGCTATTAGTGGAAAAAGCGGCAGTGGTAAAACAACGCTATTAAGAGTTTTAGCTGGACTAGATAACGCAGATGGAGATATAAAAGTTGGAAATAAAGTTTTTTTAGACAAGAACCAACATCTGAGAGTTCAAGATAGAAACATTGGTTTTGTATTTCAAGATTATGCACTTTTTGACAACATGAGTGTTGAGAAAAATCTTCTTTATGTATCAAATGATAAAAAACTATGTGCTAAACTTTTAGATATGACACAGATGAGTTCTCTTAAAGATAGACTCCCAAAAACTCTTAGTGGTGGACAAAAGCAACGTGTTGCAATTTGTCGTGCTTTAATGAGAAGTCCAAATATTTTACTCCTTGATGAAGCACTCTCAGCGCTTGATCCTCAGATGAGAACCAAACTACAAAACATACTTTTAAATATTCATAAAGAGTTTAAAATAACAACTATCATGGTTAGTCATGACCCAAGTGAAATTTATCGTTTAGCGTCTCGTATTATAGTTATAGAAGATGGAAAGGTCATAAATGACGGCTCTGTAAAAGATGTGCTTTTACATACATCAGGAAGTCAAAAATTTTCATTTGAGGGTGAAGTTTTGGAGATTAAAAAAGTAGATGTTATATATGTAGCAACCATAGCAATTGGGCAACAACTTGTAGAGATTGTTATAAGTGAAGATGAAGCAACAAATTTAAAAATTGGCGATATAGTAAATGTTAG
>JAMOMX010000403.1 GCA_027066935.1 Sulfurimonas sp.
TATTTACCTTAGAGGGCTCAATCCTATTTACAAAATCTTGCAACGATATATAATCACCATTTTCTTCTCTCTCTAAAAGCATAGCTTCAACAGCAGCTGAACCAACACCTTTTATAGCACCAAGACCAAATAAAATTGTTTCTTGTCCATCTTTATTTATAGCAGAAAATTCTAGTTGAGAGTCACAAATATCTGGAGGACTTAAATTAATTCCCATCCTTTTTACTTCATCAATATAACGAACAACTTTATCGGTATTATCTTTATCACTTGTTAAAAGTGCTGCCATAAATTCATTTGGATAGTATGTTTTCAACCATGCTGTTTGAAAAGTTATCATCGCATAAGCGGCTGAGTGAGATTTATTAAAACCATACCCTGCAAATTTTTCAATTAAGTCAAACAGCTTAGATGCTTTTTCATAATCATAACCTTGCTTTTTTGCTCCCTCGCTAAACTCTGCATTATATACTGCCATATCTTTTTTCTTACCCATAGCTCGACGAATAATATCAGAATAACCAAGCGAAAACCCACCAATACTTTGAACAATTTGCATCACTTGTTCTTGATATACAATGACCCCATAAGTATTGTTTAAAATGGGTTCCATAGTATCAAAAGTATACTCAATTGTTTCACGCCCATGTTTACGCTCAACAAAACTATCAAGCATTCCTGATTCCATAGGACCTGGTCTATAAAGAGCAAGAACAGCGATTAAATCCTCGAAGCTATCTGGCTTTAATCGTTTGTTTAAATCTTGCATACCTGATGATTCTATTTGAAACATTCCAACAGTATCACCCTCACGAATAATGTCATAAACTTTTGGATCATTTTCATCTATTTCATGCCATATTACATCTTTGTCATATCTTCTTTTTATAAGCTTTATAGCGTTATCAATAACATCTAAAGTTTTAAGCCCAAGGAAGTCAAACTTAATTAAATCAACATCTTCAAGATAGTTAAGTGAATACTGAGTTACAAAAGTATCTTCACCAGATGGTTTATAAATCGGAGTTTTTTTCCACAATTCTTCATTACTTATCACAACACCAGCTGCATGGATACCAGAGTTTCTCTTTAGTCCTTCAAGTTTTTTAGCAAATTCCCAAACACGAGCAGCATTTGGATCACTTGCAATAAGCTCTTGTATTTTTGGTTCTTTTTGAAAAGCACCATCAATATATTCACCTTTTTTCTCTTTACCGTTAAGTGTAATACCTAACTCATCAGGGATAAGTTTTGCCATCTTATCAGCATGAGAGAGAGGCATATCAAGTACACGCGCGACATCACGAATAACCCCTTTTGCTAAAAGTGAACCAAAGGTGATAATTTGTGCTACTTGGTTTCGTCCATATTTTTTTACAACATAATCTATAACTTCCCCACGACGAGCCTGCATAAAGTCCATATCTATATCTGGCATACTCACACGTTCAGGATTTAAAAATCTCTCAAAAAGCAAATCATACTTCATAGGATCAATATCTGTAATATCAAGCGAGTACGCAACTAAACTTCCAGCGGCACTCCCTCGTCCAGGTCCAACAGCTATACCCATCTCTTTAGCAACTTTTACAAAATCCCAAACTATAAGCATATATCCTGGAAACTTCATAGAGTTTATAATATTCATCTCAAACTCTAAACGCTCTTTATACTCTTGGTGTTTCTCTGGTGGTACAATTTTTAACCTATTTTCTAAACCAATTTTACATCTATATGTAAAATACTCAGCATCATTTAGATCTTTATCATCACAACTTAACTCTAAAGCATCATTTTTAGCATATTCTGGGGTAAATTTAAAATTTGGAGGGGTTGGAGCGTCTACTACAGGGGTATAATCCTCTATCTTGTTTACTATCTCTTGTGTGTGTGCTATAGCTTCTGGAATATCTGCAAAAAGTCTGGCCATCTGCTCGGGTGATTTTAGATAAAACTCATGAACAGAGTGGCGCATACGGTTTGGATCATCATATAGTTTATTCATCCCTATACACATAAATGCCTCATGATATTGGGCATCTCCTGCAAAAGTATAGTGGGTATCGTTTGTAGCTACAATTTTAATATCTAACTCTCGAGATATTTTTAATATTTGCTCATCAATGAAGAGTTGATCTCCAATACCATGACGCATCAACTCAAGATAAAAATCATCACCAAATATCTCTTTATATTCACGAGCTACTGTTAATGCTCCATCAAATCCCAATGCTCCATTTTTCACATTTTTTTCATTTTGTAAATTTAAGTGCCAATTTACTTCACCTTGAAGACAAGCTGATGTACAAATAATTCCCTCACTATGTTCACGCAACTCTTTTTTATTTATACGTGGAAAATAATACATTCCCTCAATAAAAGCTTTTGAAGAGAGATACATAAGATTTTCATAACCTTTTTTGTTTTTAGCAAATAAACATATATGAAATCTTTGTTTTGTAGATTTATCATCTAAGGTTTTTCCATTATGGATATACCCCTCCATCCCAATAATTGGTTTAATATTTGCAGCTTTCATTTGGTGATAAAAATCAATAGCTCCAAACATATTTCCATGGTCAGTCATAGCAACAGAGGTCATGCCAAGTTTTTTAACTTGTTTAACTAAATTTGTAAGTTTGTTTGCACCATCAAGTAGTGAATATTCGGTATGCAGGTGTAGATGTGTAAATGGTTGTACGCTCAAAATCAAGTCCTAAAAATTTTAAATAATTAGTTTGATTATAGTAAAACTCTCTTAATTTGAAGCAATTTTTTTATTTATTTCAAAACTTTTTTCATTTTTTTGTGCAGATGATATTATAAAATTTTTGAGCTCTTTATATTGTTTATTATAGAGAACACTTTTAAAATAAGAGTGGGAACTTTTTAAAATTCCATCTTTTGACCTTATATTTTTTTCACTCTTACTTAGATGTATATTCGATAATATTACTCCATCATCATCTAATACTTTTTCCCACTCTTTATATGTATGTGTATTTAAAAAAATACCACTCCCCAAATGACAAGTCCTACACTCTTTAAGATATATTTTTTGACCCTCAAATGTTGATTTGGCATTTAGGGATGAACAAAAAGTAAGAGTGAAAATAATTGATAATAAGATTAGTTTATTCATTTTAACCTCTATTTTAAAAGCTTTTTAAAAGCTTTGTCAAGTTTAGATACAAGTTTTTTAGTTATACCTTTTACTTCTATAAGAAGATTGCTATTTTGATGTAATACACCTATAACCTCTTGAGTGCTACCAAAGTGTTCTAATATTTTTTTAACTTTTTTCTTACCAATACCATCAATAGATGTTAAAAAATTACTTAGTTCCTCTTTTGTAATTTCAGCATTATTTTCACTAGACTTAGATGATTCATCATCCGTTGGAGTTGGAATATTTTTGTTCTTTGATGATTTTAATTTTGATGACTTTAGAGCAAGATTATCTTGATAGTTATAAACCTCACTTGGCCACTCTTCGCTCCATCTTCGTTTAACATCGTACATTTTATATTTTTCATCTAGTGTATGAAAATAAACTTTTTTCCCACCATAGCTTTTCTTTTTCTTGCCAAAATATTCAGCATCATAACTTGGGCTAAATTTACCAAAATGAATATGTCTAAGAGTTCTTAAAATTAAACTATCAAGCTTACCTAACTCTTCCCAGTTAAACATAGGAATATGTGGTTTTTTAAATCTACCCTCACTTAAACTCCACATTATATACTGACCAATCCAATCACGAATGTAAGGAAATGCAGCAAATGCAGTAGCACACTCTAGGATTCTAGCTTTTCCATCTTTAGCATAAGCTATATCACAAGCCCAATACTCAGCTTTAGCTGCTTTAGATGTTTTTACAGCTAAATCAAGAACATTTTTAGGAACATCCATATAGTCCATACTTCCACCTTGTGAAGTATTTGTTAACCACTCACCCTCTGGTGCGCGTCTCCAAAATGCACAAACTGGTTTATGTCCAATAAGCATTACACGAATATCAGCCTCCATTGGTATAAAATCTTGAAAATATTGTGGATGATATTTTTTTTCTCTAAAGAGATCTCTTGCTTCTTTATAAGAATCCACTTTATGAACAAAATACCCACCATAATTTGATGGACCATAAGATTTTTTGATAATTTTTGGATATTTACATTTTTTTAAAAATTTATCTGCATTATCATGTTTATAATAGATATAAGTTTTTGGTATTGGAAGATCATATTTCCAAGCAAATCTAGTAACATTTTCTTTAGATTTGTTTGAAAATTGAGTATCCATCGATGGGATAAATCTAACATGTGGTAGTTCCCGTGCAATTTCACGAAAAGTTTCATAAGCAGTAGCAGGGATATTACCAATTAAAACATCAATTTTTTTACGCTTAACCTCTTTAATAAATCTAGCTTTATCATTTTTCCAATGATATGTAACTGTCTCTATTTTATTAGGCCAACCCTTAAAATTTGAGTGATCAAAAAATCTTAATACATAATCAAGATACAAAAATCCTATCTTTGGTAGTTGCTTATTACTTGGTACCATGTTACTTTTTCTCCATTTATTTAAATATAAAGATAATTATAGTGTTTTATTCTTAAAATTAAGTTCTATTTTATATAAAAACTGTAGCTAAAATGTAATTTTTTTATTTGACTTTTCCTAAAAATTCACAATCTACTGTGTTCACTTTAACTAAATCATCTACTAATACATGATAAGGCACTTGAATTACAGCACCTGTTTCTAAAGTTGCAGGTTTTTTACTTCCACTTGAAGTATCACCTTTAAAGTTAGGTGGCGTGTCTGCAACAATTAGCTCCATAACCTCAGGTGCTTGAACAGATATAGCTCTATTTTTAAAAAAAACTATATCAACATTTATTCCATCTTTAAACCACTTAGAAGCATCATCACATTGCTCATAAGATAGACCTAGTTGATCATAAGTCTCGTTATCCATAAATTGGTACATATCACCATCATCATAAAGATATTGCATTGTTTTAAAGTCAATAACTGGAACCTCGAATTTATCTCCAGCGTGTACAGTTTTTTCAACCACTTTAGCATTTAAAAAGCTTTTCATTTTCATACGAACAAATGCTGCCCCTTTACCAGGTTTTACATGTTGAAACTCTACTATTTTATATGGTACTTCGCCTACAATTAGACGAACATTTTTTTTTATATCACTCATTGAGATAGTTGCCATCGATACACCTTATATTTTGTTTTTAATATTTTACATAAATAAGGCTTAAAACTTGAACTTATTTTCACCTAGTTATACCAATCCCATTAAAAGGTAGGTATAAGCAAATAGCTGGATTTAGGAATAATGCTCGAAATCAATATGCGATAACTGATGAAAAGATTCAAAAAGCAAGAAAAAATGAAAAGAGGATAAAAAAAGAATATCCACTTAATACAAACTATGATTTATATAAACTTAATGAAGCACTACTTAATAGGTGTCAGAAAAAGCTAACAACAGATTATATATATGAAAAGTTTATCCATTTATACATCCTTCAAGCAAAAAATGTATTAAGAAATCATGATAAAAGTATCAATTATTTACAATCCTTGATAAGGTGTCCTGGAATATTAAAAACTCGTATTTAGCTAAAAAGTCTATAGAGTTTGTAAAAAGTTAGTCATAAACCTAACACCAGCACCAGTCCCACCATATACATTACAATCCCAAGCAGACTCAGTATAAGCCGATCCAGCTATATCAAAATGCAACCATTTATCTTTGTTTTTATCTTCAATAAAGTTATCTAAAAATAACCCAGCTGTAATTGCTCCACCATAAGGTTTTGAAGCTGTATTTGAGATATCTGCTATCTCGCTTTTTAGAAGTTTTTTAAGATGTTTGTTAAATGGTAGTGAAGCACTAAGTTCACCTGAATTAATTGCACTTTTTCTAATTTGATGTTTTAATTTGCCAGAGTGACCCATAACACCTGTTGTATATTGTCCAAGAGCTACCATGCACGCTCCAGTTAAGGTTGCAAAATCAAAGATATAATCAGCATCTACTTTATCTTGAGCATAAGTTAAAACATCAGCCAAAACTAAACGTCCCTCAGCATCAGTGTTTCTAATTTCAATAGTCTTGCCACTTCTAGATACTAAAACATCATCAGGTTTATAAGCATCTCCACCAATCATATTCTCAACAGCACCAACAAAGGCATGAACCTCAATATCTAGCTTTAATTCACTAATAGCTTTCATAATTCCAAGAACAGCACATCCACCAGCTTTATCCATCTTCATAGTAACCATAGATGTAGCAGGTTTAAGGCTTAACCCACCACTATCATAAGTTAAACCTTTTCCTACAAGTGTTATAACCTTTTTAGGATTGCTACTTTTATATGTCAGATGAATTAGTTTGCTATCGTGAATAGATGCCCGACCAACTGATAACATTGCATTCATTTTTTCTTTTTTTAATTTCTTTTCACCAAGAATTTTACAATTAAGATTATTTTCTTTTGCCAGTTTTTTTGCTAATTTTGCAAATGATGGTGGATTTAAATCATGTGGAATAGTGTTTACAATGTCACGAGTAAAAGATGTAGCCTCAGCTAATATCATAGCTTCTGAAAATATTTGTGTAAAATCATTTATATTTTTGCAAGTCAAATAAATAGTTTTAAGTTTATTTTTTTTATTATCAGATTTATAGTCATTAAACTCATATCCACCAAGAACC
>JAMOMX010000404.1 GCA_027066935.1 Sulfurimonas sp.
ATAATAATTGTATTTTTAAAATCAATTGTCATACCTTTATTGTCTGTTAATCTCCCATCATCTAAAACCTGAAGTAGGATATTAAAAACATCAGGATGAGCCTTCTCTATCTCATCAAAAAGTATCACACTATAAGGTTTTCGCCTAACTGCTTCTGTTAGCTGTCCACCCTCTTCATACCCAACATATCCAGGAGGAGCACCTACAAGCCTACTAACTGCGTGTTTCTCCATATATTCACTCATATCAAAGCGAATCAAAGATTTATCACTATCAAATAAAAATGTAGCTAACGCTTTAGCACTTTCAGTTTTTCCGACACCAGTAGGTCCTAAAAACATAAAACTCCCAATTGGACGACTTGTATCTGAAAGTCCAGCTTTGTTTCTCTTAATCGCTCTTGAGATAGCTTTTAAAGCACTATCTTGTCCGATAACTCTCTTTTTGAGTTCATCTTCAACTCTTAAAATTCTCTCTTTATCACTTTGAAGCATCTTATTTACAGGAATCCCTGTCCATTTACTCACAATTGTAGCTATCATCTCATCATCAACACTATTTTTAAGAAGCACTCCACCCTCTTGCATCTGTTCCCATTTTTGATTTAGCTCTTTCTCTCTCTCTTGATACTTTGGGATATCACCATACTCAATTTCAGCAGCTTTTTCAAAATCTCCATTTCGTTTTGCACTCTCTGCTTCACGACGAAGTTCATCTACTTTTGTCTTTAACTCTGCTATCTCTTTGAAAACATCTTTCTCGTTTTCAAACTGTGTCTGCAATGAGAGGCGTTTCTCCTCTTTGTCTGCTATTTCTTTCTCAATCTCTTTTAATCGCTCATCATTTTTAGCACTCTTTTCCATCAAAAGTGCCTCTTTTTCAACTTTCAAAGTAGCAATCTCTCTCTTAACCCTACTAAGTTCAAATGGTTCAGATTCAATTTGCATCTTAAGCTCAGCCGCTGCCTCATCAATAAGATCAATTGACTTATCAGGTAGATACCTATCAGTGATATATCTACTACTAAGCTTTACAGCAGCTATAAGAGCAGAATCCAAAATCTGTACATTGTGATGAGCCTCTAAACGTTCTTTTATACCTCTCATAATTTGCAATGATTCATTTTGAGTTGGCTCTTCTACCTTTACCGGCTGAAACCTTCTTTGAAGTGCTGCATCTTTTTCAAAATACTTTCTATACTCTTTAAGCGTTGTAGCTCCTATAGTGTGAAGCTCTCCACGAGCAAGTGCAGGTTTTAAGATATTTGCCGCATCCATGCTCCCCTCACTAGCACCAGCTCCTACTATGGTATGAATCTCATCGATAAAAAGGATAATATTTCCATCTTTTTTAACCTCTTCTATAACGGCCTTTAAACGATCTTCAAACTCTCCTCTATACTTTGCACCAGCTATAAGTGTACTCATATCAAGAGAGATAACTCTCTTGTTTTGAAGAGAGATTGGCACATCTTTATCTGCTATCTTTTGTGCTAACCCTTCAGCAAGAGCGGTTTTACCAACTCCTGGCTCGCCTAAAAGAATAGGGTTATTTTTAGTTTTCCGTATGAGAATTTGCATCATCCGCTGAATCTCTTCATCTCGCCCAATTACAGGGTCTAACTCATTGTCAATTGCTTTTTTAGTTAAATCAATCCCATACTTATCTAACGCTTCAAGCTTCTCCTCTGCACTTTGAGAATCTATCTTTTTCCCTCCTCTCATAGCTTCAAGAGTTTTTTTAAGCTCTAATAAATCAATAAACTTTGAAAGTGATGATTTTATCTTTGAATTGTCTAAGTTTGCAATAAGCCATGTATCAACTGATAGATAGTTGTCTCCATTTTGAGTCATAACACCCTCGGCTCTTTGCAGAGTATCTACCAACTCTCTACCCAATTTTATATTCTCTTTTGTAACTGTTGAAACTTTAGGATACTTCTCTACTTCACTCTTTATCTCTAACTCTAACGCCGCTTTGTCAATATTCATCTTATTAAATGCTTGATTTAACAAAGAACTTGTATTTGTAAGCTGTCCCCAAAGTACATGCAGCGGTTGCACCTCTTGATTTTTACTATGAAGGGCAAGTGATATACCACTCTGGATTGCTTCATTCATAGCATTTGTAAGTTTGTCAAATAACTCTTTCATATATTACTCCTTAAATATTTTGTGACATTATACAACATTGAGTCTATCTTTGTCAAGTTATATTAGTATAAACGGCTCATTATTGAAATATAATATATATAACTGTATAATTTTTTATCCTTGTAAAGAGATAAAAAAGATGAAATTTAAACTATTTATAACACTACTACTCTTAACATCTTCTCTAATATCAAAAGAGATTAAAATAGCAGTAGCTTCAAATGTAAGCTATGCGATAGAAGATTTAAAAAAAGAGTTTATTAAACTATATCCTGATACCAAGATACAAGTGATTTTAGGCAGTAGTGGGAAGCTAACAGCACAGATAAGTAACGGTGCACCTTATCAACTTTTTATGTCAGCAGATATGAAGTATCCCGATGCACTTTATAAAAAAAAGTTAGCGATAACTAAACCTTCTGTTTATGCATATGGAGAGTTAGTTTTGTTAAGCAATAAAGAGCAAGATTTTAGCGAAGGATTTGATCTACTAAAAAGTGATAAAATCAAAAAAATAGCAATTGCCAACCCAAAAACTGCTCCTTATGGGAAAGCAACCCTTCAAGCTATGAAGAATGCTAAAATATATAAAGATATAAAGAGGAAACTTGTATATGCAGAATCTATTTCACAAACCCTCTCTTACACTATCACCGCAGTTGATATAGGTTTTGTTGCTAAATCTTCACTCTTTAGCCCAAAGATGCAAAGATTTAAAAAAGGCAAAAACTGGAGTGATATTGACTCAAAACTTTATACGCCAATCAATCAGGGAGTTGTAATACTAAAAAATGGCAAAGATGATGATAGAGTAAAAGCATTTTATAATTTTTTACTAAGCAAAAAGACTAAAGAGATATTTAAAAGATATGGATATTTAGTACCAAATGATTGAAGCTTTACAAAACTTGGATTTTGCTCCATTTATACTCTCTTTTAAATTAGCGGCTATTACAACTATGATTTTGTTTATTATAAGTTTGCCACTTGCTTGGTACCTATCACAAACCACATCTCGCACTAAACCTTTTATAGAGGCAATCACAGCAATGCCAATCGTGCTTCCTCCTTCTGTTTTGGGATTTTATATCTTATATACCTTATCACTAAATTCGCCAATAGGAGCATTTTTTGATGAGTACCTTGGGATTACACTTGTTTTTAACTTTACTGGACTTGTAATTGCAAGTTGTTTTTATTCACTTCCATTTATGGTACAACCGATACAAAGTGGGTTTGAATCTCTAAATAAAAATATGCTTGAAGCATCTTATATAAGCGGAAAAAGCAAACTTCAAACAATATTTAGAGTTGCCCTGCCAAACATAAAGCCATCACTTTTAACTGCTATCATAGTTACATTTGCTCACACTGTTGGTGAATTTGGTGTAGTATTGATGGTAGGTGGAAGCATCCCTGGTGAGACTAAAGTTGCATCTGTAGCGATTTATGAGATGGTAGAGATTATGGATTATAAATCTGCTCATATCTACTCTGCTATTATGATAATAATGAGCTTTTTTGTACTTTTGTCAGTCTATATCTTTAATCAAAAGATAAATAAAAAGTTTGCTAGTTTCACATGATAGAGATAGATATCTGCAAAAAACTCTTAGGTGCAAAAAAAGAGATGCATCTAGATGTAAATTTCAATATAAAAGAAAAAGATATAGTTGCCCTTACAGGAGAGAGTGGAGCTGGCAAAACCACCCTACTTCGCATCTTTGCAGGATTAGAAGAGGCAAAAGGAGTTATAAAAGTAGATAATGAGATATGGCTAGATAAAAAGTTCTCCCTACCACCACAAAAACGGCGTATCGGTTTTGTCTTTCAAGAGTATGCACTCTTTACAAATATGAGTGTAGAAGAGAATCTACTCTATGTAAATAGGGATAAAGAGTTTTGCAAAAAATTGTTAAAAATGACAAATCTTTATGAACTCAAAAATAGATCTGTCACAAAACTTTCAGGTGGACAAAAACAGAGAGTTAGTCTATGTCGTGCGATGATGAAACGCCCAAAGCTTCTCCTTATGGATGAACCACTCTCTGCACTTGATCCAAAGATGAGAACAAACCTGCAACTTGAAATACTAACCTTTCATAAAGAGTTTGGCACAACAACTTTACTAGTAAGCCACGATATAAGCGAAATTTACAAACTAAGTAACCGTGTCATAAAACTCCATCTTGGAAAAATTATCGCTGATGGTCCACCTAAAGATATACTTTTACAAATGGGTACAAATGAAAGATTTTCACTAAAAGGTGAACTTTTGGAGATAAAAAACTCTATCGCTGTGGTAGTAATCGGAGGAGAGTTAGTAGAAGTAGTTGTAAATGAGAGTGAAGCTAAAGAGCTAAAAGTTGGAGATATGATGAGGGTTAAAGTTGATACTAGACTGATTAATTAACGGAGGTATTTACTCCTGTAATTATGTTATATTCATAGTTTATTACTCCAGAGTATCTTGTATTCATATTCCATTCAAGAATTTGGTTATCTCTAATTTTTTTTACACGCCCTTCTGCTCTAGCATATGCTGCACCACGCGAACCATACTCTTTAACTTGTATAAATTCATCAGTCTCTCTATTCCATATTACTATACCATCTTCCACTGATACACCTCCTAGAAGTCCACTTATTGATACTGAAAAAGCTATATATTTTTTATTTTCACTTCCAACTATACTATTTATGCGACCATCATAAGCCCTCCAAATCCTGTCATATAATATTTCACGAAATGATGACTGATCATTGATATTAACTATAAATTTGTCTGGTATATTTTTATCTTCTAAAGAGGAGTCCTTATAAAAATAACTAAACCGAGTGACTTTTGTAACATTCCAACTACTTATATTTTGATTAAATGAGTCTGTCCTATAAAACATCTCTCTCATATTAGTCACATTGGAAACTTCCCAATCTCCTATTGGCTGATTAAATGATTTTGCTGAAAAAAACATACCATCCATATTAGTCACATTGGAGACATCCCAATCTCCTATTGGTTGATTAAATGAATTTGCATTTTGAAACATAAAACTCATGTTAGTTACATTAGAAACATTCCAATCTCCTATTGGTTGATTAAATGAATTTGAAACATCTCCAAAAAACATACCTTTCATATCAGTCACATTAGAGACATCCCAATCTCCTATTGGTTGATTAAATGAATTTGCATAAAGAAACATCAAACTCATATCAGTTACATTTGAAACATCCCAATCTCCTATAGCTTGATTAAATGAATATGAACCATTAAACATATTATTCATATTAGTAACACTAGAGACATCCCATTGAGTGATGTCATATCTAACCTCTTTATCTAGAAATAACTCACTCATATCAGTAATCAAAGAGACATCAACTTGTGAATAATCTTCATTATTATTAATCATACTTAGCAGTTCTTTTTTAGTAACTTTGCCACCTTGATTCTCTCTATATTTATAACTATTTAATGTGTTCCATTTCTCATCTTTTATATCTGCTTTTTTAAGTTTAATATCTCCAGATACAAGAAGATTTTTTGGAATAATAACAATACTATATCTCTTATGTAATTCATATAACAGATTGTTAGTTATTTTTTTTCCAAATGAATCAAATAGTGTGTTGCCTTCTATGTTATAGTTAGTTTCGTTTATGCTAAATTCATAATTATAAAATTTAGTATTCTCTTTTTGTTTATAGTTTTTGTTTAGTGCTCTTATATAAAAATCTTCATCATCTTCTGCTGTATAAAAAGCTCCATGATTATTAACTTTACCTTCATCTCTAACAAATCTTGCATCTCTCTCTTCATAAGGAGTTGCTGTATCATAATATTCTAAAAAACCATGATAACTCCAATCATCATTTATAGTGATGCCATATGCTAAAATTGATTTTACACTATGATCAAAATCTTGCATACCATTATAACTTACAATATCCCAACTCCACTCGTTTGTACCATCTGCTCCAGTGTATTTAAACAGTACTCCCTCTTCAAGAAGATACTCTGCTCCAACTTTTGGAATCCATTTACTATAATAGCCTGTTTGATTATTTCTATCAATATCAAGATAGTATGCTTTTTTACCATCATAGTTTCCATTGTAGTTTAAACTCCAAAGACCATTATATTTTTCTATATTAAATGAGAGAGAATTTAAATTATAAATCTTCATATAATTTAGGTACTCCTCATCCTCAGGATTAACCTCTCTTGAAGTTTTTAGTTTCATATCTACTTGGTGAGCTTGATTATTTACTTGTGAAGTTGCTCTTTGTGACTGTGTTCCACAGCCTATTAAAAATAGTAAAGTTAGAAGAGTTGGAGTTATGAGTTTTATGGACATTTTGAGTCTCCTCTTGGGATTTTGTATCGTTTAAGTATAATATAATATTACTAAGTAGAGACTCACTCCACGACACTCTAAGGATAAAAATAGTTTAATAGCCTAAAAAGGTTATAAATATGTTGGAACACTTAGCAAAAATGAGAGAAGTATTTTCAAACTACTACAAATGGAATCACCAAAGG
>JAMOMX010000405.1 GCA_027066935.1 Sulfurimonas sp.
AATGATTGAGTAAAACTAGCAATCATTCTACTACCAATCTTTTTAAACTCTGAATTATCTTCTATGTAAGTTTTGATATCCTCTATGGAACTCTTAAGTGCCTCTATGCAAATCTCATACACATCTTTAGCCTCTTTTTTGCTCAAAAGACAGCTTTTTATACCAAATTCTACTAATCCATCTTTGGCATACCACATCTTTTTGCCATGAAGTGTGAGAGCTGGTCTGTCTTTAAATATATAGCTTGTAGTATTTACTACATCATAACAAGGGCTTAGGTATATGTTTGTGAAATCATCATCAAACAACAGGGCAAAATTTTTAAGATGTGCATCTCCATTTTTTAGCAGATAGCTCATAACTACCATCTTAAATAACTCTTTTAGTGCGCTTTTTTTGTTTGTACAAAAACGGTAAATCGTTTTTGCAACTTGCTCATAACTGCCACTATATTTGTTGTTGGTATTTTTATCCATTAGAGACAACACCTCTTCAAAGCCAAGTGTTTTGCTATTTTTGAAGATAAAATTTTCCACAAGTAAAAATTTTTTATTGTAAGAGAGTTGAATGTTTGGTATCTCTATACCCGCTTTTTGACAAGCTTTTAGACAAAAGTACTCATTTTCAGCCAGATGAGAAAACTCTACTCCCCAAGTTTTGACTATATACTCTTTTGTATGAAGCCTCTGCTTATCTAGCAATATTGCTACACTTTTTGGCTGAACTCCACTTATGGCATTTTTATTTAAAAAAGTATCTACTAAGTGTTTAAAAGTATCTTCGCTATCATTTTGTAAAATATTTTCAACATTTAAAAAATCAAAATCCAGCTTCTCAAACTCACTTTTAAACTCTACTCTTGAGAGTATGTTTGGTGAAAGTTTTGAGAAGATAAGATACTCATCAATATAACCAAACTCTTTAGTAAGCAGATTTTTAAAAATCTCATACAGATACCCCTCTGGTAAAAATGTCTCAAAATATGGAGGAAATCTATGCTCATAAAGATAAAACTTCTTTGTATTTGGCAAAGAGAGGGTTATAGAGTTTTTGATATCAAAATCTTTATACTCCAAAAGGTATGATTTGTCATCTTGTAAAAAAGATGCAACATGATTTTGTTTAAGATAAAGCTTAACCAAATACTATCCTTTTTTGTATAAATTACTTTACAAGTATAGAGTATTTAGATGCTTTTGTCAATTGGTAAAGACATTATTGACTATCTTTTATATTAGAGTTTTTATGCTTGTATGCTAAAACCTAAAAAAAATTACAGGTGTTCTCCGTACTCATCGAGCACTAATTTATTATCTTCATAGTGACAATAAACTCGTTTAGCTTCATCAGAATTAGCATAAAACTCATGCGTTGAGTTTAGCTTGGCATTTTTTGAGATAGGCTTAAAGTTGAGTGATTTTGGATTTATATTTTGATCTAAAAACTTAGCTAGATCGTCTATCTTATTATTTAGCTCTGCAACTCTATTGGGCTGTAAATCTTTTGTATCTTTTGCAAAGCCCTTGCCATAGCGTATCTTCTCTAGTGGAGCATCATATAGTTTATTTCTATAGATCTCATTTTTAGCTTTCCTCCATGCTATCTCTCCCCATGTAGATAAGCTAACTTCATCGTCTATCTGTAAGATAAATATTGAAGGGATGCCACTAATATCTTTTACAGGCAGGCTACATGATAGCTGTCTAAATGTTTTTAGATTATCTTCAAAGACTTCGATATCATCAATTTTTATTGGAATTTTCGGTATCTCTAAAAGTTCGCTACCAGATTCAAATATATAGATAGTCTTATCGCCATAAAACATCGCTAAAACTTGTAAAAAACCCTGTATGCCCTTAAAGCCACCTGTTAGGTTGAAGATGATCTCATAGTCTTGCTCTTTATAGCCTGCTAGCCGCTCACTAAGTTCTCTAACTATATCAGAGAGTGCTGATTGAAAACTATTTAGGTTTTTTGTTTGTAAATCTTTAATATCTAGTATCTCAACAGCTATCTTGTATCGTTTTAGAAACTCTCCTATCAGTTTAGCAGTTTGCTCGCCTAAGTAAGTATCAGTTTTAATCAAAATATGGTGGTCTTGCGGTCGGTTTAAATCACTATTGTAAAACTGTATGAGTGAGTTCAACTCTGCTGATTTTTCTTTTGCATTATCTAAGGAAAAAGTCTTGACTTCTTTTTCTATCTGATCTATCCGTGCAGAGATAAGATGCTTATCTTCTTGAGCTATCTTACCTTCCTTAGTATTGGCATTTTTTATCAATATCTCTCGCTCTTGGCTTGAAGCGCCGTTTGTTAAGATACTTGTTCCACAAGGGGAGATTATTAGTTTTTTAGTCATTAATTATCCTTATTATATTCTTGCAGTTTTAAATATAATTTTGCTTTATCTACATCTAAAATAATTCCTTTTGCCCTTTGAGTCAAAAGCTCTTCAATGCTTTTAAACTTTTCACTGTCACAGAGCATCTCAAATTCATCTACTATATCTGTTGATACACCACTATAATTAGCTATCAAATAATTATTTAAATCTTGCATAGAGAGATAACTAAGCCCTGTGTGAGCCACAATAAAATGTTCAATTTCATTTTTTAATTTTTTATTATTAGGAAGACTCTCTAGTATCTTTTTTGCTTCCTCTTGTTTCTTTTTATCTTCTAAAATTTGTTTCTCTCTTTTTCTATAGCTTGACTCTAAATTCTCTACTGTAAAGTTTGAGAAATTCAAATTCATACCTACACTATATTTTTCTCGCTTTTGCCCATTATCTTTAACTTTTTTATAATACTTAAAACTCTCTTCTTTACCATCTCCATATTGTAAAGCTTCATCATCTTTTTCTCTCATCATAGCAATTAACTCTTTAAACTGTGGAGTTACTTTTAGAGCATCTGCAATCTTCTCCTCTTTTAACCAACTATTTATCGTCTCTTCGAAAGCAAGTACTAAACCTTTAATATCTATTTTTTTATCAATGACACAATTAACCTTTATTTTGCCTAATCCAAAAGGTTTTGCCATGCCAATAGAATAAAAAAGCTCATCAGAGAAACTACTAAGGCTAAGAGTATAAAGTAAAGCACCCAACTCAACTTTTTTAAGATTATGAAAGCGAATTTTTCCTATAAATTCACTCCCAATATCAAGTGGTTTAAAAGATGTCATAACCATATCGTTACCCTCATCATTTGTTAAATCTGCATTTTCATGAACAGGATATTTTTTCCATCCTGATATTTTAAATTTTTGATTATAACTATTACCATTTTCCGTATACAGAGGATAGTACCCTGCTCGTGGAGAACTAAGTATTTTTTTTATGGTTCGATTAAAAATCTTTGGCTTATTTGCTGCACAATGAGAAAAATGAACCCTTCCTTTTAATGAAACATTCTCTTCCTTTATCTGCTTAGAATAACCAAACAGAGCTTCTGCCATATCAATTTTTTCTAAATCTTCTACATGTTCTCCTATCCCTTCATGAACGGCATATTTATAAGGAAACTTATAGAGCATAGAGAGACCAAAACTTTCAATTTCACCATTGTTAGTTAAGAAAAATATAGGAATATTTTTACCCTCTCTTAATCGTTTAGAAAAAACATTTTTCCAAAGTTTATTTTCATTAATTGTTCCAATAGAATACGCCTCTTTAAATGTTTCTACAACAAAACTATCTTCTTTTAATCTGTATCTTATATTTGTATTCTTTGATTTAGGAAAAAGAAATTCTCGTGTTTTTTTATCAGATGTTTTACCAGTAAATACAAGAAAGCCATCTTCAAGTTCAGGATTTTCAAACTTTGTTAAAGCATATTTTTTTTCACTTAATTGCATATTTTTTATATTATTAATATTTTCTATTGGAATATCTTCATATTTTATACGATTACTTCCATTAGTACTTTTTCCTAAATCTTCTATAATCCACTCGCTACCCTCTTTTTTAAGCCATCCCATATGAATATTATTGCTATTATCAAGGAGTTTATTTTTATAAATAAGTTCATTAAAATCTCGATAGGAAAACTTTTTATTCTTTGTTTTTATTCTTGAAAATGTTAAAATTTCAAAAATATTTCTGACCATTCCTTTTATAGATGTGCTAGGGATATAGTACTCCCCATTATATTGACAAAACTCTTCTGGTTTTTCATGATCTCTTATAAAGATTGGACTCTTAGCAGTTATAGTAATGTCAATAACCCCACTCTCACCATCCTTAAACGGTATATCATGACTAACGCTCTCTGCCCAAGGTGGGAAAAATACCTTTTCACTCAACGGTACAAAATTAAATGGTGCTGTTATCATTACGCTTCTCCTTGTTCAAATATCAGATGTTTTATTAGCTTGATTAATATCTCTTTTTCATTTGGGTTACTACTTGCTATAAGTAGTGTCAATGCTGTTAAAGCATTATCATTGATCTTTTTTTCGCCACTCTTTTTATAGAGATAATCACACTTATTTAGAAAATAGATAAACATAAATGAAGCACTCCGTTTATTGCCATCACTAAATGGGTGGTCTTTGATGATAAAATAGAGCAGATGTGAAGCCTTGTCTTCTACGCTTGGGTAGAGTTCTACACAGCTAAAGGTTTGATATAAATTACCTATGATTCCGTCGAGTTGAGCATCTTTTTCATTAGCAAAAAGCTCCGTGGCTTCATCTTTGGCTATTAGGTTGCTTTTAAGCTTTTGCAAAACCTCTTTGGTCTCACTATAGGTCAAGACTTTATCGCTCCTATAGCCCTCAAAATCATCTATACTATTTTTATCATAACCCTCTAGCAGAGATAGCGTTTTACTATAATTTTTGAGTAGATTTAGAAGCTCTTTCTCATGCCCTATCTGTTTGGTAGATAGAAACTCTATGGTCTCTTTTAGATTTTCTAAAATGGTTTTGGTTTGAGATAATCGATGTTTATTGATAGCATAGCCATCTATCAGATACTGTTTTAGTATGCTTGTTGACCATTTTCTAAAAATTGTAGCCTCTTTGGAATCTACTCTGTAACCGATAGATAAAATCATGTCAAGGTTATAATAATCTACTTGATAAGTTTTACCGTCTTTGGCAGTTGTTGCAATTTTTGCAACAACTGAATCTTTATCTAATTCACCACTTTTAAAAATATTTTTTATATGCCTGGAGATAACCGATTTATCTCTATTAAAAAGTGTAGCAATTTGATTTAAATTTGCCCAAATGGTTTCATGTTCCAAATCTCCTCTAAAGGCTATCTCTCCATTGGGGGTTTGGTAGATTTCTATGTTATTCATCTGCAAACCCTGCAAAAACAACTTTTTGCAACTTCATTACTTTCATATTTTCACAAAGCTCATCCTCTTTAGCTTCCCATATTTGAGCCATTTTAACCCAATTGGATTTTATACTTTCTAGCAGAGCTGTTTTTTCTAAAGCATAAAATTCCGTATCTTTTTTTTCAACATTGGCAATATCTGTTTTAGAAACTACCCACTGTGCATTTTGCTGTCGTATCATAATGCTTTGTTTGCCATTACAAAAATGAGCTTCATAAACAAAACCCTCTTCATCTTGAATATTTGGGTCTTTGTCTTCAAAAATATCTTTTTGCTCTAAAGGTCTATGAGAAAATTGGACATAACCTCTGTAGCCCTCTAGCCCATTGATATAGTCTATCACTTTCACTTTTTCACTAAACATCTAAAACCTCCCCATCTCTTAAAAGCACTCCTGAAAATACTCCATGCCCCTTAGTCGTTGCCCCACCAAGAGCTAACATACCATTACAAACATCTTCTAAAGCTTTTTCAAAAGCATTGACAAATGGCTCATCTATCTCTTTTTCTAGTAGTATCTCTATCTCCCACTCGTCTCTTTGGGCTATGGTTTTCTCTTGAAAAAGCGCTCCATCTATTGCTCCACCAGTAAAGCGATCTATACTTACATGGTCAAAGATTTTAGTACTATTCTCTTTTTCTTCTTCTTTAAAACAGTCAGAGATTAAGATTTTTCCTTTTTGACCTAGTTCTATTTTTTTATCTTCTGCCATCTCTTTTTTATGTCCGAAAATGGCTTTGACTGCGATATTATTTTCATCTGTTTTAGTATGGTCTTTCCCCTCTTCTAACATCTTTTTATTATAATAAAAAGATGTTCTATGAGACAATGCACCTTTCACTGAACTAGCAGGAATCAGTATCTGTTTAGGGGTTAAATCTCCAATCTCATAATCTACCACCTTTTCATAAACAGGAGTTTGATCAGCATCTGAATCTCCAAAACCAGCTCCAAACATGAAGAAGTCATCGGGTTTTATTTTTAGAGTGTAGGTAGTGTGTGTAGAACTTGTTTTTAAAGTATCTCTTTTTTGCTCTCCAACTTTAGTATGATTTAATGAGCTAGAATAGCTAACTAAGTCATCAACATCCTTTATGATTATCTCTTGAATATCTAAAACCTTAAACTTACCGAACCCTTTAGTAGTTCCTCCACCTAATCTAAATGATGGATTTTGAAGTAGTTCTAAAAGATTTTTAAATGACTCTTTATCGTCTAAAACCTCTATGCTAAACTTAAACTGTGTCCCTTTGAATACGACCTCTTCATCAAACTTACTGTACTCTTTTGAGCTACCAGTCACTCCTCGAT
>JAMOMX010000406.1 GCA_027066935.1 Sulfurimonas sp.
AGCCTTTGCATAAAAACAGACAGTGCTGATTTTACTCTCATATCACTCATAAAATTTAGAACTTTTTTGAAGCTGTAAAGCTCCTCTTCATAAATCTTTTTTGCCCTTTTGTCATTTGAACTTTTTTTGTAAGTATTTAAAAATTCTAAAAGGTCTACTTCCTTTGTTGTTTTGTAATATATACTAGCCAAAGAGTTATAAAATTCATCTCCAACTCTGTTTAGGCGAGCTATGTTTTCTTTTGAATCTTGCTCTATCTCTTTAGATGTAGCATCTAGTTTTTCAAAAAGTTTTGTTTGATTAAACGGTTCACCCATTGCAAAATTAAAGTTTGATTTGTCATCAAAACTTCTAAGTAGTATTGCAAATTTTTCATCTGGTAAAATTACAGCTATCTGCTCTGGGGCATAACCTTTTTTTACAAACTCATATACTTTTTGCTTCACAAACGCAACTTGAAGCAGTTTTTCACTAAAAGAAAAACATGATATATTTGAGTTATGAATAATTTTTTCTTTTTTAACTACTTTATTTTTATTTAGAGATATTAGATATTTATAATTTGACTCTAACTCTATCCCTAAATCAAAAAACTTACTTTGCATTTTAGTATTAAACCTAGATGTTTTAAATACTATTTTCACTTCACAATACTCTTTACACTTCATTAAAAGTTCAAACTCAAAATTTGTTAAATGTCCATCAACATGTATCTCTATATTTTTATTTTCTTTTGCATAAGATGAGTTAAATTCATATAGTTTAGGCAAAAATATTTTATCAAGTATTTTTTGCTCTGTGCATAATTTTTCATATCTATTGTACAACTCTTTGAGTATCTCTATATGTTCTTCAAACTCTGCATATATATCGTTGGATGCTAAGTTGTCTATCTCATACTTTTCATTTGCTAACTCTTGAAAAAACTTAAATATGTATGAGCTATTTTTTGTAAAAGTAAAAAAGTTTCTTTGTATTTGCAAAACTTCAAATGATTTAAACTCTGATGCTTTTAAAAGTAGCAATACTCTTGTATCATCATCAATAGGTTTAAAATCTTTTACCACACATAACTTTGAGATAAATTCTCCCATTGTTATAAAGTTTGGTAAAAAAAGTGTTTGCTTATCTATCTTAAATAACTCATGACGAATAGCACGAGCTGATGGCAAAATTATTGTAGTTTCATTCATAAAGTTATTATAGCACTTTGAGGTATAATTGCATTTATGATATATGATTTTTTAATTATTGGAGCTGGTAGTGCTGGGTGTAACTGCGCATATGCTCTAAACAAAGCCGGGAAAAAAGTTGCTATTGTTGATAAAGAGGGGATCTGTGCTGGTGGTAGTGGAGCAGCTGGTGCTTTTCTATCTCCACTGCCTGGTAAAAAAAATTCTTATAACTCACTTGTAAACTCTGCATTAAACTATTCAATAAATTTTTATGAAAATCTACTCCCCAATTCTGTCACTAAAAAAGGTGTACTAAGGGTTCAAAATGATAATTTTGATGAAACTAAACTCAAAGATAATGAGATAGAGTACGAATATAAAAAATTTAATGATATTGAGGGTTATTTCTATAAAGACGCAGCAATCATAAATCCATCTGAAATATGTAATAAACTAGTAGAGAACTGTGATTTTTTCCTCTTAGATGTGTCAGAATTAATATATAAAGATAATATCTATCATATTGGAGATTTAAAAGCAAAACAAATCATACTAACTCAAGGTGTCAATACACCAATAATAAGTTATCCATATCTAAAAATATCTCCTGTTTTTGGAGTTAAAATTGATGTAAAAACTTCCACAAATGTACCTTTTAACATCCATAAATCTATCTCAGTATCAACAAATAAAAAAGATGGCACGGTAGCAATTGGAGCAACTAGTATAAACCATTTCCTTGAGGGTATTGAGTGTACAACAACTTGTGATAAATGTATGTTTCTTATAAATAACGATGAAGAAGATGTTAAATCACTTCTAAGTCAAGCGGATGAATTGATAAATTTAAAAGATTTAGAAGTTATTAAAGTTTATAAAGGAGCAAGAGCTACTGTAAAAAGTTATTTTCCTGTAATGGGGAAAATTATTAACTATAATGAATCAATAAAAAAATACCCTGCAATTAAAAATGGAAGAAAAATACCAAATGATTTATTGGAATATTACCCTAATGTTTATGCACTAAATGCTTTAGGCTCAAGAGGATTTGTTTTTGGACCATATTTGGCAAAGATTTTAAAAGAAAATATTTTGGATGGTGTAGATATACCTAAAGATACCTCATTAGAGAAACTTTTTTATAAGATGGCAAGAAGAAAAAGCTAATACTGATAAACTTCTTTTTCTCTTGTATCAGCTTTTAGATTATAAAATCTTTGTAATTCGCCAACCTCTATTTTAGCCATAACATTCCATCTACCAGCAAGGGGAAGTTTTATATTACTAAAAGTATATACTCCGTTTTCTTCATCTGGGTTTGATAATTCTTGATCATATTTATGGTTATTTGGGCGAGTAACTATCACTTTTATCTTTGCATCACTTATATTTTTACCAGATAAATCAGTTATTTTATATTTAAATACAGAGTTGTCAGTATTTAATCCATTATTTAAATACTCTATCTTATATTTTTCATCAAAAGCGATACGTGCTTTTATTAACTCGTTTGCTTTTGCATCAGCTTCATGATAAACCATCATATATGTATCGCTTTTTTCAACAGGGAGTTTATTTGCAACAACTATTGTAACCATGCAGGCTCCAAAAATGAATAATATAGCGCCCCCAATAGCGTATGGCCAAATCTTACCACTTTTTAATAATTTATCCATCTTTTTTTTGCCTTGCATAAAATATTCTTCTTTTTATATACATAACTATTGCTATCAATATAATACCGTAAAATAATATCTTAACAGCAAATATAGAATGTTGATTTACACTACCTACTGCATTTTCCAAAACCACCCCTTTAGATTCTGCAACTTGTTCCGCAATATCAGCATAGCCGTTAAACATAGCTGCACTATATTTCCCAACAGCTTCACCTTTTTTTGATTTTTGAGCAAGTAGAGGTATAATTGTTCCACCACTAGTCATATCACTAAAATCCATATTTAAAAGTGCTATAACAAAGGCTTGAACATCTGAAGAGATAGGGCTTAAAACTTGCTTTTTATCAAAATACTCATATAAAGATGTTGGTTGAGCCATAATATCAACTTTAGAGTTCATCTGTGAAAATGTTAATAAAATAGTTGGCTCGTTGAAATTTTGAATTAATTTTTTTTCATAATTAGCTATAGTTTGATTTTCTGGTAGCTCTTTTAGCATTATAAGCTTTAGAGATATTCCAGTTTTTAAGTATAGCTCTGATCCAAGTTTTTCAATTTCTGCATTAAACTTAGGATTAAAAACCACTTCATCTTTATATAAATATTTTGCGCTTAATATTGTTTGAAATAATACTATGAGTATGAGGGCATAAAGCCCTCTATGTAGAAAATTCAAAAAATTCCCTAACCTATAAATAGGTGATTTGGTGTAAGAACTGCATAAATAGTATAGATAGCTGAGATTATTAAACCAATTGTAATTAATTTATCCATCATTCACTCCCTTACTTAACATCAACGATATGATCAGCCCTAGCTGAACCATTTCCGCCGATACCTGATTTAATATCTTTTGCATTCACAACTTCATAAAAGTTGGTCATATTATTATTTTGTACAGCTAAACCCCACACTGTTAAACCAGCAAGGATACTTAGAAGAAGTACAGTAGCTATCAACATTCCAGCAATACCACTAAGACCAAATACGCTTCTATTTTCATTCATACCGGACCCCTTATTCGCTTAAGCTATTGATATATGCACCAACAGCTTCTTTTTGTTTATCGTTAAGTCTATTAAATGCTGGCATTTTACCAATATCACCTTTTTTACCACGATTAAGTACATCAACTACAAATGCTGGTGTATCATATATAGTTAAGTCAGGACTCATTCCACCCATACCTTTGCCATCTGAACCATGGCAAGCAGCACAAGATACTGCAAACGCTGCTGAACCAGTTTCCCCACTTAGCCCATTACTCATATAAACAGCAATATCAATTGCATCTGCTTCTGAAGCAGTTCCTGCTGGCATATCACCTAACGCATAACCAAGACCCTTAGAACCATTGTTAATTACATCTACAATTGCTTTTTTAGAACCCCACTCATTTAGATTAGTTGATTTTCCATCTATACCATCAGCTGTAAGACCATGACAGATTTTACACTCTGTTATATATACAGATTCACCCATATTAATCATATATTCAGCTTTTTCCTCTTTTGAAAAAGTACTCATTTTTTCATTAAAATCTTTCTCAAATTTATTATTAAGTGTGACCACTTCTTCATTATACTCACCAATTTGAGAATATGCGTTTACTGGATAACCAATTGTAAAATACCACATACCCCATATCATAATAAGCAAATATGTTATTGCCCAACCAAAAGGCAACTCATTTTTATATTCGCCAATGCCATCCCAATTTTGACCAACTAATTCTCCATCAGCCTTGTCTGTTTGCATTTGACGAACATACTTAACTACAACAAAAACTGTAATTACTACAAGAGACGCTGCTCCGGTAATTGTTAGTATGTTTATAATATCACTGTTCAAACCACCCTTAGATCCAGCTACAGACATGTAGGTAAATCCAAGCATTGCTGCTGTAATGATAATCCCCCAAAGATAAAGCTTATTCATATATCTCTCCTATTTCTCATTATCTCTTGATCTAGCTGATACTGGAGTATCATCTACATCATCATTTAGTGCAATATTTGCATAATCCTCATAATCATGGCCATCTACATCTTTTCTTGCGGTATATAAATGATATATATACCCATACAGAGCAATAACTAACCCTGAAATTAAAATAAAATAACCATAAGCTTGAAGTTCTGCAATACCCACGATAAACCTTTACTACTTAAGACTGTTCATATATGCAATTATTGCAACGATTTCAGGAATCTGTCCGTTTGCAACTGCATCTTTTACATCTTGATCTTTCATATCTGCTACAATTACTCTTGCTTCAGCTAAAGCCAAAGAGTGAGCATCTGCAACGCTTTTTCCCATTTTAACAATTGTTGTTGACCCATCTTTCATAGGAACTGGTTTGTTATAAGGAACTGAAAAGAACTGAGCTACTGTTAATTGTTCTGCAAAAGCAGTATCAATATCAGCTATATTTGTATACATCCATGGATATGGAGGCATATTAGAACCTGGAACAACAGCAACTGGATCTTTCATATGATTTTCATGCCAGTCAGTAGTACGGTAGTTACCTACACGCCATAAATCTGGACCAGTTCTTTTTGAACCCCAAAGAAAAGGTCGATCATAAGCATATTCACCACTTAAAGAGTAATCACCATAACGGTCAGTCTCTGATTTAAATGGGCGAATTAACTGAGAGTGACATGCATTACAAGAGTTCTTGATATATACATGACGACCAGCTAGCTCTAAAGTCGTATAAGGCTTAGTCCCTATTACAGGACGTGATTGCTGAGCAAAACTTGGAAGAATTTCAACAATACCTGCAAAAGCAATCGTTAAGAACACAACCACCGAAAAGAAGAACGGATTTTTTTCTAACCAATGAAACATAATTTAATCCTCCCTTACTTAGGCGCCCATAGGCGAAGCAGATTGTAGCTCAGATTCCTTAACAGGACGAGCAGACATAGTTTTATATATGTTATACGCAAACATAAGGAAACCAACTAAGTATAATAAACCACCAACACCACGAATAACATAATATGGCTCTAAAGCAGTAACTGTATCAATGAAAGAGTAAGCTAAGTTACCAAATTCATCGTGAGCACGCCACATCATACCTTGAGTAATTCCTGCAATCCACATAGAAGTGAAGTATAAAACAACACCTACAGTTTGAATCCAGAATTGTGTAGCCATTAAACTTTTTGAATAAATCTCACGCTTAAATACACGTGGAGCCATATGATAAAGTGCGGCCATAATCATAAAGCCAACCCAACCAAGAGCACCATTGTGAACGTGACCAATAATCCAATCTGTAAAGTGAGCAATTGCATTAACTGATTTAATCGCTTGGATAGAACCCTCTAATGTAGAGAACATATAGAATGTAGAACCAAGTATCATAAATTTAATCAATGGAGATGCTGCAACTTGTTGCCATTCGCCCTTCATTGTTAAAAGCATATTGATCGCTGAACCCCATGATGGCAAAATAAGGATTACTGAAAAGATAGAACCCATAGTTTGTATCCAATCAGGAACTGTTGAATATAGAAGGTGATGACCACCGGCCCAAATATAAACAAATAATAAACCCCAAAATGAAAGTAAAGAGAGTTTATAAGAGTAGATAGCTTGCCCTGATTCTTTTGGTAAGAAATAATAGATCATTGCAATAATAGGGACAGTAAAACCAAATGCAACTGCATTATGTCCATACCACCATTGTACTAGTGCATCATTTGTACCAGCATACATTGAAACAGAGTGATACCATGCACCAATTCCACTTG
>JAMOMX010000407.1 GCA_027066935.1 Sulfurimonas sp.
TGAAGATATAAAACCAATAAATAAAGTTCAAATTCAAGGGGTTGATGGATCTAAAGTAAAAGCTTTATTAGATTCAGCAAAATTAAGTACAAATCCTGAAAATAAAACAGAGATAAAACCTGAGATAAAAACAGCAAATTTTGAGACAAAAATTGAGACAAAAATAGTAAACTCAGAGATAAAATCTGAAAATAAAGCAGAGGTAAAACCTGAAATCAAAACAATAGATATGGGTTTGAATTCTGAAAATAAAACAAAAACAAGAGCATTAATAACGCTTTTTAGCGAAACTCATAAGGTACCTCAAAAAATCTTAACTCAAGATATTGTAGAAGTAAAACAAAGTATAATTTCAAAAGATATAAATAAAACATTAAAAACATCCAAGGAAAAGGCTAATGAGACTTTAAAATTATTACTCCGTGGTGAAAAACCTGCACAATCACCATCAAATTTAACAGCAGATTTTTCTGTTTCTACTGCAAAAGTTATAGCCCCAAACCTTATAAATGAAGCATCTACAATTACTAGATTGCAACAAGAAAAATCTTTTGAATCATTACTCCGCGGAGACTCAAGTATAAAAAATGCTGACAACTTAGTTAAAACAGAGCAACTCAATATACACAAAGCCGATAGTTTTGAGGTTAAACTAAATGAAGCTAAGCAGATGATAAAATACTTATCTACTGATGTAAAAACTGCTATAGAGGATTATAAATCTCCATTTAGTAGAATTAAAGTTCAACTTAACCCACAAAATCTTGGGGCAATTGATTTAACAGTAGTTCAGCGGGGTAAAAATTTACATATAAATTTATCATCAAACAATGCAGCTATTAATGCTTTGGCTCTTAATGTTAATGATTTAAAAGTACAACTTTCTAATAATGGAATAAATAATGCTTCATTTAACTTTAATGGTGGTTCAGAGAATTCTAGTTCAAATAGTTCATATCAAC
The DNA here is from genome assembly GCA_027066935.1 of Sulfurimonas sp. Lineage (GTDB taxonomy): Bacteria > Campylobacterota > Campylobacteria > Campylobacterales > Sulfurimonadaceae > Sulfurimonas. Next base: position 963 of record JAMOMX010000407.1, read on the forward strand.
AAAATTCTCAAAATAGAGCAAACGAAGAGTACAAATACTTTGATAATGAAGAGCAAAATGAGGAGATATTAAACTCTCTAGAAATTATTGTTCCAAATTATGTGTAATATTTGCTTTTTATAAATCAGTAGATGAAGTTTTCTTCATTTTTGAAAAGAAATTAAGGGGTATATTATGGCAATCAACTCAGTAGGTGATAATTTAGCAACATATGGAAATTATACAACAACAACAGAGGTAGAAGATAAAACAATTCTTGGTAAAGATGATTTTATGACACTGCTACTTGTTCAGATGCAACATCAAGATCCAACAGAACCAATGGATAGTGCTGAGATTTTAACACAAACATCTCAACTAGCCTCTTTAGAAGCTTCTGAAAATACAAATAAAGCCCTTGAAGATTTAGCTACTTCACTAGGTAGCTCACAACAATTTTCTACAATTGCAGCAATTGGTAAAACAGCTGACTTAGGGAGTAACGCCATTGGTTATGAGGAGGGTAATATATCTTCGTTTGAAGTGTATTTCCCAGAAAGTATTGCAAGTGGAAACTTAGAAATATTAGATAGTGAGGGAAGTATAGTAGGCACTATGGATATTGAAGCAAATCCATCAGGTGTATATCAATTTGACTGGGATGGAGCATTAAGTGATGGCAGTACAGCACAAAGCGGAGTCTATTATATAACAGCTAGCTATAATGATGAAAGTGGAGTCGCTCAAACTACAAGAATGGGTGCTTATCCAATAGAATCAGTTAGGTTTGAGGGTATCGATACGCTCGTAAAAGTTGGTTCGAGCTATATCAATATAAATGATATTAAAGAGATATATTAAGGGGGGTCTATTATGATGATTCAAGCTTTTTATAGCGGAGTATCTGGACTTAAAACTGGACAATCCGCAATGGATATAGCAGCAGATAATATTGCTAATATATCTACCACGGGATTTCGAGCCTATAATACAGAATTTTCTTCCCTTTTTGAAGATATGGAAAATGGCATGTCAAGCTCTGTAAATTCAAGTTCAGTTGGTGGTGGGGTAAGATTGCAGTCTACCTCTATAGATTTATCGGAGGGTTCTTTTACTCTTTCTGATCGTAGCACTGATATGGCAATTGAAGGTGATGGATGGTTTGGAGTTACAAATAATGGAGAAAACTTATATACACGAGCTGGTGAATTTACATTTGATCAAGATTCAAATCTAGTAACCCCAGATGGATTATATGTATTAGGAAATATGGGCAATAATATAGATTTTACAACAAACACATTAACAAAGGCCTCAGATAATATAGCCCTTAAGAATGCTGGAGAACAAACAAAATTAAATTTTCCAAATACATTAACATATCCACCTGTTGCATCTACTAGCGCAAGTTTTAGCGGGAACTTAGGGCTTGAAGATGAAACAAAAACAGCTAAAGTAGCTGTAGTAGATGCACAAAATAACAACAATCAATTAAGTCTTACATTTACAAAAACAATCCCTCAGGTATCACCTGGAAGTCAGTGGGATATAGTAGCGACTACCAAATCTTTTGATGGTACTGTAACTTATGATACAAAAGAGGGTAAAGCTACTTTTGGTGCACACGGAGAGATACTCTCAAACACATTAACTACTATTGATAATAATGGTTCACAAGTTAGTATTAATTTAGGCAGTGAATATGATGGAATAACTGCTGTAGCAAGTGCACCACAATCATTCTCAGTCTCAGCAGATGGAACTAATGGTGGAGATTTGATTGGTTATGATATTAATAAAAATGCTGAAGTTATAGCAACTTTTTCAAATGGGCTTCAAAGTGCAGTTGGTCAAGTTGCAGTTTTTCATTTTCGTAACGATCAAGGACTTGAGCGTGCAACAGGTGCTAAATTTAGAGAAAGTCCAAATAGTGGTGAAGCTCTTATTTTTAAAGATGAAAATGGTAAAAATATTATTGGAGCAAATGTGATGACATTTAGACTTGAGACTTCAAATGTATCTATGGAGACTGCTTTAACAGAACTAATAATTCTTCAAAGAGCTTTTGATTCAAATTCAAAATCAATAACTACAGCTGATGAAATGATGCAAAAAGCCCTTAATATGGACGCCTAAGCTTAATTTATTTATGCCCACTTACTTATTAAAAGTTGGTACAATTAATGCTCTATATCTATACTAATTTAATTTACTTTTAACAAGTAGATATACAAAGGATTTAAAATGTTAAAATCACTTTTCTCCGGTGTATCCGGATTGCAGGCTCACCAAGTAGCAATGGATGTAGAAGCAAATAATATAGCAAATGTTAATACTATAGGTTTTAAGTATTCTCGTGCTAACTTTTCTGATCTTTTAGCCCAAACAAAGGCAATAGCTACAGCTCCTCAAGGTTCTCTTGGTGGTAAAAATCCAGTTCAAGTTGGGCTTGGCTCTACTGTGAGCTCAATGACTCGTATTTTTTCTCAAGGCTCTGTTCAAAATTCTGATAAAAATACAGATGTTGCCATTCAAGGCGATGGTTTTTATATAGTTTCTCCAGATGGCGGTAATACTTATAAATATACACGTGCAGGAGATTTCAAGTTTGATGCAGGTGGAAATTTTGTTGATAATAATGGATTTATTGTTCAGGGTTGGTTGAGAGATGAAGATACTGGAAAGGTTGATTCATCCGCATCAATAACAAATATAAATATACCGCCAGGGCTTACTACTTCAGCGCAAGCAACATCAGAAATAGTTTTAAAAGCAAATTTAAATTCTGGACCAATAATAGAGGATTATTCACCAGCTTATAGAGTTGGAAGTACACCGCCACCTGATGAAGCAAATGTACCGGTAATATCGCCAGCACCTGGAGCTGTAAATAAAAATGGCGACATTGTTGAGTCTGATGATATGGGAGTGATGTTTAATGATGTTGGAGAATCGCTCTCTCTACAAACTGGGCAGGGTATCTGGGCATCATTTTTAAACTCAGAATCTTCATCAACTAACCCAGTTGGTGTTCCTGGAGCTGATTCTAATGAAAATATTGTATTTACTTTGGATGATGGAACTACAGAAACCATCTCTTTTACTTTACTTGCATCAAACTCCGCTGCTCAAAATGCAGCAGTTGAAGCTAGTGCAATTAATGCAAAATCAGCAATAACAGGTATTAGCGCAACTGTTAATGCGACAGATGGGATAGATTTAGTAAATACAAATGCTACATCTTCAGCGTCACATAACATTAGAATAGCTTCTGTTTCTTCTGCAAACACAGGATTTGATGCAACTGAAAGCAATCAAACTGCTTGGAGATATACATATAATGAATCAGGGGGTATTATAGCTGCTGGTGCCGATAAAGAGTTTCAAACGATGGCTGAACTTCGCGAAGCTATGGAGTTGCAAGCTAGAGCAGTAGGTGATGGTGATGGTGATGGAGTAGCAGGTGAAAATAATATCTCGATAATAATTAATGAGCAGGGAAAATTTGAGATTAGTAACTTAGGTGGATCAGAAGATGGTGATTATGCTATCAATCTAAATGTATCAGCATATACGGCACCAGGTGTAACTGAGAATGTGCGATTTACAAGAAATATGGAAGCTTTAAATGCTGTTCTTCCCGTTGCTAGTGGGGGTACAGCATATTCTCAAAGTTTTAATGCAGCTGCGCATTCAAGTTCTATTGATTTTTATGATTCGTTAGGTTCAAAACATACCCTTAGAGTAGAGTTTAGAAAAACAGCACTTGATACCGTAACTGGATCTACATGGGGGATAACTATAACAGTTCCAGAACCTGCAACTATTGATACTATAGCTCCTACAAATGAAAAAACAGGTACTGTAAGGTTTAACAATGATGGATCATTAGCAACATTTAATCCACCAAACATCTCTTTTTCAGGAAACAATGGATCAGCACCTGATCAACAAGTAAATCTTGAATTTGGTACATCAAATGCGTTTGATGGAATGACTAGTTTTGATAGTAGAAGTGCAACCTCTGGCATCTCACAAGATGGTTTTACAGGGGGTGATTTAATTGGTATTAGAATTGATCAGAGTGGTACATTGGTTGGTTCATTTACAAATGGTCGCTCGTTTGGTCTTGCTCAAATTGGTATGGCTAAATTTACAAATAATGAGGGTTTGGGAGTAGAGGGTGGTAGTATTTTTACTCAAACTGCAAACTCAGGTGATCCAATTGTTGGTACAGCTGCAACTGCTGGACGCGGTTTTATTCAAGCAGCAGCACTAGAAGCATCAAATGTTGATCTATCACGCGCACTTACTCAGCTAATAGTTATTCAGCGTGGTTATCAAGCCAACGGTAAAACAATTACAACTTCAGATCAGCTTCTTGAGACTCTCATAGGGTTGAAACGCTAAAAATTAAGGATATAAAATTATGAAAATAGTTCTTTTAGACACTTTGACTTTTGGCGAAACAGATTTAAGCGGATTTAATAATTTAGGTGAAGTTGGTATTTTTCAAACTACATCACCAGAACAAACACTCTCACGAATAATAGATGCAAATGTTATCGTTAGCAATAAGGTTGTTATAACTAGGGCACATATGCAAGAGTGTAAAAACCTAATGTTAATTTGTGTAGCAGCAACAGGGATGAATAATATAGACTTAGAAGCTGCCCGTGAATTAAATATTGAGGTTAAAAATGTAGCTGGTTATTCAACAGATTCTGTGATTCAACACACTTTTTCAATGTTATTTTATTTGGTTGGGCACTCTCGCTATTATGATGAGGTTGTAAAAGATGGAACATATTCGCGAAGTCCAATTTTCACAGATGTATCAAAACCTTTTTTTGAATTAAAAGATAAAAAATGGGGAATAATTGGACTTGGAAATATTGGTCGAGGTGTTGCAAGTATTGCCGAGACTTTTGGAGCAAACATCTCTTACTACTCTACAAGTGGAGTAAACCGCACCCAAGATTTTCAAAGACAAAATCTTGATGAGATGCTTAAAACCTGTGACATTATCACTATACATGCCCCTTTAAATGAAAAAACAGATAACCTTTTGGACTATGAACAGTTGTTAACTTGTAAAGATGGGGTGATTATTTTAAATCTTGGTCGTGGCGGTATTATAAATGAAGATGCTATTGTTCGCATTATTGATGAAAAAGATATATCTTTCGCTTTAGACGTTTTAAAAAAAGAACCGATGTTACAAAATCATCCTTTATTATCTATAAAAAATAAAGAAAATCTTTATATCACTCCACATATTGCTTGGACATCCGTTGAAGCTCGAGAGAAGTTAATAGCTTCAACAATTGAAAATATTAGATCTTTAGAATCTCGCTGATAAGTACAGTTTTAGTGATAGGAATTTTACATCTTTAAAAAGAGGCTGGTATGGAGTTAGCTTTATTTATATCAGCCTTTTTAGCTGCTACTATACTTCCTTTTTCTTCAGAAGTTGCATTTATTGCAGCTATCTCAAACGGCATGTCAGTTGACTCTGCCTTGATTTTAGCTTCAAGTGGAAATATTCTAGCGATAATTTTAAATTATTTTCTTGGATATTTACTTTATGAAAAAACAAAAGCTAAATTAAAATCATCAAAAATTGGAAGAAAATCTTTAATATATGGGCATAAATATGGTGTTTTTGCTCTTTTTTTAT
>JAMOMX010000408.1 GCA_027066935.1 Sulfurimonas sp.
ACCCTATTAAAAATCGCATCTACATTTTTAGTATAGTAATCATAGTTAAAACACTCACGAATCTGTTTTTCACTTAATGAATTTCTTAGTTCTTCATCTGCTAAAAGATGGTTAAGATATAGAGATTCACCATTTTCATTTGTAGTTGCTTTGCCTTGCTGAATCTCTTCCCAAACTTTCATAGCATTTCTTTGGACAATCCTATAAGCATCTTCTCTTGATACACCTTGAAGAGGAAGCTCTAAAAGAACACGCTGCGAGAAAACAAGTCCACCAGTAAGGTTCAAATTTTTCATCATATTTTCTGGGAATACTGTAAGGTTAGCGATTACATTGTTCATGCGATGAAGCATAAAGTCCATTGTGATAAAAGCATCTGGTAGCCAAAATCTTTCAGTTGATGAGTGAGAGATATCACGCTCATGCCATAGTGCAACATTTTCCATCGCTGGTGCTGCGTAAGCTCTTATCATTCTTGCAAGACCTGTGATGTTTTCAGTAAGGATAGGGTTGCGCTTATGTGGCATAGCTGAACTTCCTTTTTGACCTTTTGCAAAAAACTCTTCAGCTTCATATACTTCTGTTCTTTGTAAGTGCCTTACTTGAACAGCAAACTTTTCTATAGAAGAAGCGATAAGTGCTAAAGTAGTAGCAAGTCTTGCATAACGATCGCGATGTACAACTTGATTTGAACATGGTTCTGGTTTAAGCCCAAGCTCTGCCATTGCATACTCTTCAAGTTCTAGTGGTGCATGAGCAAAGTTACCCATAGCTCCAGAGATTTGTCCAACAGCAATAACTTCCATAGTTTGTTCAAGGTTTGTTAGGTGACGAGCCATTTCATCATACCAAACAGCTAAAGTCAAACCAAAAGTTATAGGCTCACCGTGGATTCCATGACTACGGCCAACCATTAAAGTCATTTTATGTTCTTCAGCGCGCTTCTTGATTGACGCCATTAACATCTTTACATCATCAATAATAATGTTTAAAGAGTCTCTCATTTGAAGTGCTACACCAGTATCAACTGCATCAGAACTTGTCATACCATAGTGGAACCATCTTGACTCATCGCCTAAGCTCTCTGAAACACTTGTATTAAAAGCAATAAGGTCATGCTTAGTAACTGCTTCAATCTCTTCTATACGCTCTACTGAGAATGTTGCATTTTTTACAATCTTATCTGCATCATCTTGAGGAATTTTTCCAAGTCTTGCCCAAGCTTTTACAGCAGCTTTTTCTACTTCTAACCATGCAGCATATCTTGCATGTTGTGTCCATTTTTCAGACATCTCTGGTCTTGCATATCTTTCTACCATTTTGTACCTTTATATGAGGGAAGTTTATTATGCTAAAATTCGCATAATTAATATTTGTAATTTTACAAAATTTTTAGTAAAGAGTTGATTAAATAAGGATTACAATTTGCCATTTAAATTAAAGAAGTTATATAGCGATAAAAAACAAAGAGCATTTAAATTCCTTATAAACGAGTTGGGTTATACTCAGCGTGAATCTCAAAGGCTTATTGCAAATGGCAGGTTGTTTATAAATGGCGTAGCTATGACAGTACCAACTGCTGAAGTTGAGGGTGAATTTGAGTTTGTAATGTATGAACCGAGCACTAGAAATTTAATTCCTCATGCGGTATATGATAAATTTGTTCTTTTTGATAAGCCTAGCGGCGTTTTAATCCACCCACAAAATAGAGATACTCAGTATTCACTTGTAGATGAACTAAAATACCAATTTGGATTAGATGCAAATATAGCTCATAGAATAGATCAAGAAACAAGTGGGCTTGTGTTGTGTGCAAGAGATAAGCAAAGCGAAAGAGATATAAAAGCTATGTTTGAATTTCGTAGTATAGAAAAAAAATATTTGGCTTTGGTTCATGGAGAATTTAAAAACAAATTAATTATTGAAGAGCCACTATTAAGAAAAGAAGATGAAAGTGCATTAGTAAGAATGGTGGTCAAAGTTCATCAAGATGGAAAGTTATCTAAAACCACAGTTGCACCAATAAAATATTTTTCACAAGCAAATATGACTTTAGTTGAATGTAAACCTTTTACTGGAAGACAACATCAAATTCGTGTACACTTGTTTCACGTGAAACATCCAATTGTTGGAGATCCAATTTATGGACAAAACCAAAATGATATAATTAAATTTTTAGATAAACAAATAACTAAAAAACAAAGAATAAAAAAATCTGGAGCTTCTCGCTTACTACTTCACGCAAGTGAATTAGAATTTGAGCTATATGGAAAAAGGTATTTAATACAAAGTAGAGATGAGTTTTTAAAGCTAATTGAGCAGATAGTGGCACAAGAAATATTTAGCTGTGAATAACTATACACTAAATTATATATCTTTATTTATTAGGTAGAAAATGTAATTGCAAAAACTCGCTTAAAGCCCATAATATAGGGATTTAAGCTATACTAAAGTTTTTTTTAATTTAAAAATTAATTGATATTAAAGGAGTCTTTAATTTAGTTTTAATAAAAAAGTTATTCACAACTTATCACAATGTGTGAATAGTACACACTCTATATAAATTTTAATATTTTTTATATAAATTATATGAATTTAAGAAATAAAATAAAATTATTTTAGATTATTTTTTTATAAGGATAAGAGGGTATTATTACATCTATAAACGACCTCCCTGGTGTGTTGGTCGTTTTTGCATTTAGAAGCAGAGAAGAGGAGCAATGTTTTCATTTATGAAAATATAGCCCGATGAACGAATAGCTTCAAATGTACTTAATGTATTTAATAGAAGCAGAGAAGAGGAGCAATGTTTTCATTTATGAAAATATAGCCTAGTGAGATAAAAGCTTCAAATATACTTATATTCATTGCCCCAAAAAGACTTTATTTAAACTCTATTATATCTTTTAATGATTTTTTTCACTCGATTTTTTAAGTTACGAAGAGCTTCTACACTTGTCTCGCCATCAGCAGTTAAATTTTCAAAACCTTCATCAAATTGTGCTTTTGCAATCCAACCAATTTTCTTATGATATTTAATTCCTACAAAACGTATATCACCAAAGTGTGCTTCACATAAATCATATATTCTTTTAATTCTTTGTGTATTTGTTTTTTTTTCAGCCATAAATTTTCCTTTTCTTTTCTTTATTTTATCATAACTTAGATTACATTATAAATACAATGCATTAAAAGCTAGTGAAAATGATATAATTTCGTTAAATAAGTAAACTAAGTCCTCCTACTTGTATTGCGGACTTAGCTCAAGGAACATAATGAGTCAAAAATATAAAAGAATTGTTCTTAAAGTTGGAAGTGGTGTCTTAACTGAAAAAAATAAGATTGCTAAAGATAGAATGATGAAGCTAATCTCTTTGATAGCAGAACTAAAATCAAAATATGAGATAATTTTAGTTAGTTCAGGAGCTGTAGCAGCTGGTTATACGGCTTTGCAGCTCGATAGAAGCATAAACATAAGTAAAAAGGTATTGGCTGCTGTGGGACAGCCTATTTTGATGAGTAGTTATAAAAATAAATTTGAGATATATGGTATTGATACTGCACAAATACTTCTAACTGAGGATGATTTTGATTCTCGAAAGCGAACAGAAATATTTAAGCAAATTATTAACACAACTTTAGAACACGCAATACTACCCATTGTAAATGAAAATGATATCTCAACAACAGCTGAACAAGTATTTGGAGATAATGATCAGTTATCAGCTCATGTAGCTCACCATACAAACTCTGATATATTAGTAATACTTAGTGATATAGATGGGTATTATGATTTAAACCCATCTACACACGCGGATGCTAAGATGATAAAAGTTATAAATGAAATATCAAAAGAAGCTTTGGATGAAGTATATACACCAACTAATGATTTTGCAACAGGTGGCATCGTTACAAAATTAAAGGCAGCTAAGTATTTAATGAACAAAGATAAAGAGATGTTTTTGTGTAGTGGTTATGATCTGACTTCAGCAAAAGAATTTTTAACTAAAAATACTTATGACAAAGGAACATTGTTTACTAACAAAACATAAATATTTGTGTTTTGTTAGTTGTCTTTTTTATCATCATCTTTATCATCACTTGTAGCAGCTCTCATAAAACCTATAAATCCTATAGCAAATACAATAATTAAAAATACAATTTGAAATATATCTACATAACTCAAAACATCTCCTTTTGGGTTTTATCAAGTTTGTCTTTTTCTCTTAGTTGACCACATGCCGCACTTATATCAATCCCTTTAGAGTCACGAATGGTACAAAGAAGACCATGTTTTATCAGGTACTCTTGAAAATTTACCATATCTTTTAGTTCAGGTCTACTATATTGGGTATCTGGGTAGGGATTAAAAAATATTAAATTTACTTTTGCTTTTATTCCATGGAGCAGTTTTACAAGTTTTTTAGCAGAGGTAATATCGTCATTTTTATCTTTTATAACAAGATACTCAAACATAACACGCTTTCGAGTATCTATCGGGAAGCGTTTAACGGCTTCAATGATAGAGTTAATATTGTGAGCTTTATTCATTGGAATAAGTTCAGTTCTGAGTTTATCATCAACAGCATGAAGAGATATAGCTATATGTACACCTAAATCCATAGCACCTAGTTGATCTATTTTATTACTTAAACCGCTTGTAGATACGGTTTGTCGTTTTCCTCCGATAGCTAATCCTTCCTCCTCTTTAAATATCTCTATAGCTTTTGCAAGATTATTTAAATTATCAAGTGGTTCACCCATCCCCATATATACGATGTTGATTTTACGGTTATGTTTATGGTTATTGTCGCGTTTTAAACTAACTACTTGAGCTACAATCTCACCAGCACTCAAATCTCTTGTAAAGCCACCCTTAGCAGTTAAACAAAAAGAACACCCTACTTTACATCCAACTTGAGTTGAAACACAAATAGTATATTTTGCTTCTTGAGTAACCTCGCCATTATCATCAAACTGCGTATCTTTCATCTTTAACCATACTGCTTCTATAGTTTTACCATCTTGAAGTTCAAACAAATATTTTATTGTTCCATCTATTGATTCTTCTTTATTGATAATTTTCATTGGATTAACTACATAAGCTTTAGCTAACTCCTCTTTTAAAGATTTAGGGATGTTTTTCATATCATCAAAATTATTTGCATAGTTGTGATATAGCCATCCAAAAATTTGTTTTACTCTAAAGTTAGGTTTTATAAGTGTTAATAACTCCTTTTGAGTATAATCAAGCAATGATGGTTTTATCATTGTGTTAGTTCTTTTATTTTTTGTTTCACGTGAAACGTGAGCAACTCTTTTGCTTTTAGATGGTTCTTAATAAAATCTGTATGTGCGTTTGAATCTGTATAGTTAGTTATACAAAAAACTCCACCAGCAGGGATGTCAAACTCTTGAGCAATTTTCAAAACAGAATAAAATTCCATATTTTCTATCCCAATCCCAAGTGATAAAAACTTTGATGTTAGCTCTTTGTTGGTAGATATATAGTTAGATGAGTTTACTACTATATCTTTTTTATCTCCAGTATTAGTAGATACTACATTATCAAGAGGAGTGTAAGCATCGTTAGACAAAAAGGCGAGTTCTATATTAGATGCTGTTTTAGATTCTATGATGTCAAATATTTCATGTTCTCCATAACTACCAGCGCTACCAACAAAGAGTATAAATTCTGGTTTATCAAATAAGCAAAGTCGAGTTAAGTTCATAGCGGTTTCAATAAGCCCTACTCCCATAGGTTGAGCAAACTCAAAAGTTTCGTTATTTCCAGCACAGATTATCATTTAAAGTCTCACAGGGATATTTTGTTGATGAAGATAGTGTTTTAAATCCATTATATCTATCTCTTTATAATGAAAAATACTTGCAGCAAGTGCTGCGTCAGCTCCATGCTCAAACGCTTCTTTGATATGTTGCATTGTCCCTGCTCCACCACTCGCAATTACTGGAACATTTACAGCTTTAGAAATTTGCTCGGTTATGTTTAGCTCAAACCCAGCTTTTGTTCCATCTGTATCCATAGATGTAAGTAAAATCTCACCACACCCTCTATCAACTACTTCTTTTGCCCATTCTACTGCATCAAGCCCAGTATCTACACGACCACCATTTAAAAACACATGGTACCTATCGCCAGTTTTTTTAACATCAATAGCAGTAACTATACACTGAGAGCCAAATCTTTTCGCACCCTCATTTATAAGTTCAGGTCTTTTTATTGCGGCTGAGTTTACACTTACTTTATCACAACCAACATTTAAAAGCTTATAAATATCATCTAGTTTTCTTATACCACCACCAACAGTAAGTGGTATAAAAATTTCTCTTGCAACTTGTGCAACTATATCTACAATAGTCTCTCTGTTATCAGAAGAAGCGGTTATATCTAAAAATGTAAGCTCATCAGCACCCTCTTCGTTATAACGACGAGCTACTTCAACAGGGTCACCAGCATCTTTAAGACCAACAAAGTTTACACCTTTAACAACACGTCCATCTTTAACATCAAGACAGGGAATGATTCTTTTTGCAAAATAGTTCAATCACGACACCTTTATTTATATAGTGTAATTATACACTTTAGGGCTTATAATTA
>JAMOMX010000409.1 GCA_027066935.1 Sulfurimonas sp.
GGAGCTTTTGCAAGCCCTATACCATGCTCACCTGATAAAGTTCCACCTAAATCAATAGTAGCTTGAAAAACTTCTTCTATAGCCTTGTAAGCAATTTTTACTTGCTCTGGGTCACTTCCATCTACCATAATATTTGTATGTACATTACCATCGCCTGTATGTCCAAAACATGGGATGTTTATTTTGTATTTATCAGCGATTGCGTAAAATTTCTCAAGAAGTTGAGGTAAAACCGCACGAGGAACTGTTACATCTTCATTTAATTTTTTACTTCCATAGACACTTAGAGCTGGACTTGCATTACGACGAGCAAACCAGATATCTGCTGCTTCTTTTTCATCTTTTGCAATTTTGAACTCTTTGCACCCATTTTCTTTAAATACTTTTTCAATTTGTGATAGTTGAAAGTTTAAATCTTCTTCTAAATTTCCATCAACATCAGTAACAAGAAGTGCTCCTGCATCTACAGGAAGGCCTTTGTTAAAGGTCTTCTCAACTGCGCGAATAGTTAAATTATCTAAGAACTCCATAGCTACTGGTGTAATTCCACTAGCCATTGTCTTATAAACTGATTCCATAGCGTCACCTACACTATCAAAAATTCCCATCGCTGTTTTAGTAAGCTTTGGTTTTGGAATAAGCCTAAGAGTTATCTCACTAAGTACCGCTAAAGTACCCTCAGAAGCGATCAAGATACCACTAATATTATATCCAGCTACATCTTTAATAGTACGCTTTCCAGCTTTGATAATATCGCCATTGGGCAAAACTGCACGGGTAGCCATTACATAATCTTTTGTGATTCCATACTTTGCAGCTCTCATTCCGCCAGCGTTTTCACTTACATTTCCACCTAAAGTTGAGTACTCTTGGCTAGCGGGATCTGGCGGATAAAAAAGACCAATCTCTTCAACTGCCCTTTGCAAATCCATATTTATAACACCAGGTTGAACAATAGCTACCATATTTTTGACATCAATCTCTAAGATTTTATTCATATGTCGCTCCATTGCAAGGACAATTCCGCCAGATGAGGGAAGTGCGCCACCTGTAAAACCACTACCAGCACCACGAGGAACAATTATAATTTTATGTTCATTACAATATTTTAAAATCTTGCTTATATCTTCTTCATCTCTTGGGAAAATCACAGCATCAGGCTCAAAACGCTCTCGAGTAGCATCATAAGAGTACGCTATAAGATGTGCCTTATCCTCATAAATATTATGATCCCCAACGATTGAAGTAAAATATTTTATATGTTTATTATCTATCATAATTCATCCTCTATTTCAAATTCTTTTAACAAAAATTGTAATTTTTCACCACCATTTTGTATAATCTCTAAAAGGTTTTTATTATTTTTATTATAAGTGACTAATAACTTATAGTAGTGAGGTGAATAATCTGTTAAAGGGTCACTACCCTCACCCCACCAAGCCTCATCAATCTCATCAACACGACTGTAAAATGGTAACTTTGTATCTTTTTGTTGCATCTTTATATCTGATATATTTAAAATTATAAAACTTCTAGCATCAATTGTAAAAAGTTTTTGTTCTAAATAAAAAAAGTAAAGTCCAACAGTACTAGTAATACTCATCTTATCAAAATCTTCTTTTAAAGGTGTTGGGTGACCATTTGAAGATAGTAGAGATGCAAAAATATCAGGATGTATCCATTGAATTGATGAAGCATTTCTTGTGATGGTATGATAAATTTCTGTATCTGGTGCAATTAAAACAGCACGAGAATATCCAAAAGCAAGAACAGCAGTATCTCCAACTTGAACTTTCCATAAACCATAAGGCAAAGCATTATGTTTTAAATCATCATAATTACTCATTTTTAGAGTTGCAATCTTACTCTTATTATCAAAATTCTCTACAACTACATTTTTTAATATACTGCTATGGTTTTTTGTAAATTTATGGACTATAAAACCACTCATCCCAACATCTATTTTTTCTATCTCGATTGTAGCAATATTTTTTTCATTATCTACACTAATTATTGTAGATTCTAAAACTGATGAAAAAAGCTCTAAAACAAATAGAACTAACACTAATAAGTACTTCATATAACTTCTTTTTTATAATATATGTGCGATTATATCAAAACTCAGCTAATTTTTGTTAAGGTTACGAAATAATTTTTTTTTAGGTATTTGATTTGTTGCGATTATTAGTATTATTTTTACTTTCTACTTCATTGTTTGGCTCCAAAGTAGATTTATTTCGTTGGACTAATGGGGTGTCTTATTTAATGTTTTTAGAAAAAAACAAGTTACCATTAAAACCGTTATATTACGATTTAGATAGCTTTGATCAAACACTAACTGAAGAGATTCGTTCAGGTACAAATTGTCAAATTTTAAAAGATGATAAAGGAAATTTTGAACAACTCTTAGTCCCTCTAAATGACGAGCTACAAATCCATATTTATAAATACAAAAATAAATACTTCTTTGAGATAATTCCAATAATTTCTCAAACAAAGAGGGAAGCTTTTGTTTTAAAGATATCACACTCTCCACATTATGACATCATAAAAAATACTGGAAGTAAGAAATTAGCACAAATATTTGTAGCAAACTATAAATACTCACTAAACTTTAAACGAGATTTAAGAAAAGGTGATACTTTAATAATGCTTTATGATCAAAAATATCGCTTAGGCATCCCTTTTTCTATGCCTATACTAAAAGCTGCTATGATTGAGATGAGAGGGAAAAAAAACTATATCTATCACAATGATGATGATAGGTACTATAATGAAAAGGCTAACGAAATTGAAGGTTTTTTACTAGCGCGTCCTGTTAAAAATGCTAGAATATCTTCTTATTTTTCAAAAAGGCGTTTTCATCCAGTTCTTAAAAGATATAGACCACATCTAGGAGTAGATTATGCAGCAAGGCGTGGAACGCCTATTGTAGCAGCTGGTAATGGGCGCATAAGTTTTATTGGTAAGACGCGTGGGTATGGTAATATTATAAAAATTCGTCATACAGATGGGTATACTACGCTCTATGCTCATCAAAAATCTTTTAGAAGAGGGATGAAAAAAGGTAAGTATGTTAAAAAAGGTCACACAATAGGTTATGTAGGAAGTACTGGTCTCTCAACTGGTCCACATCTACACTTTGGTCTTTATAAACATGGTCGAGCTATAAACCCTCTGCGTGTTGTTCAAGTTACAACTAAAAAATTAAAAGGGGATGCTAAAAAATCTTTCTTAAGATTAAAAGAAAATTATAATAAAAGTCTTGATATACATCTGGCAAATAATACACAATTTTTAAAAGAGCCAAAACCAGCTAGTATATGTTATTTTAATGGGGAAAATTTCTGTGAGTAGTATAGATAATGTAGGTAAATTAACAAACCCAAAATTTATAAAACCTATCAAAATAAACTATACACATAAGGGTCAAAAAAAAGTTTGGGAGGCAGTTATAAATCATGATAGTGTCTCAATTTTGCTTTATCATAAAGATAAAGATGCTTTTGTAATTGTCAAACAACTTCGTGTGCCAGTTTTATATAGGAATAAAACAGATGGAGAGATGCACGAGCTTTGTGCAGGTTTAGTAGATAAAGACAAACCTATAAAACAAATCGCCAAAGAGGAAGTTTACGAAGAGTGTGGTTACGATGTTCCACTACAGAACATTCAAAAAGTTAGTTCATTTTATACAAGTGTTGGGATGAGTGGAGCACTACAAACCCTTTTTTATGCGCAAATAGATTCAACTATGTGGGTAAATGATGGTGGCGGATTAAGCGAAGAGGATATTGAAGTTATCTATATTCCACTTCAAGAAGCTAGAGAATTTATGCTTGATGAATCTTATCAAAAAACACCAGGGTTGATTATGGGGTTTTATTGGTTTTTTGATAATATATGCCCTTAGCTTGAGTGTATGGAACATTTTTAAATGTTCACGGGAGCTCAAAATAAAGCTAAGGGTACTACCTAAGCCCCTGTTTTTGAACTACGGCGAATATTTTTCTTTGAAAAACACTCCCTGCATTCAAGGACTTAGGCAAACTCTATAGGATCCATATCTATCTCACAAAGATTATCTTTAGAAACTCTTATTGCTTCTATAAGTTTAGTGCTTTTATCGGCTCGAAGTAAGATCTCAAATCTATACTTATTAGAAATTCTCTCAATTGCACATTTTCCATATCCAACTATCTCTATCTCATTAAAGCTCAAAAGTTTATTATGCATAATCTCCATAGATTCTCTTGCTTTAGCCCCATTTTTATGTGAAAATAAAACTCTACAAAGTTTTTTATATGGTGGATATAACCCTTTCCTATACTCTTTTTCCTCTTCTAAAAACAGTTCATAATTATCAAGGTAGGTATTAAAAAAATCTTCATTAAAACTTTGAACTAATACTTTTGCATTTTTTTTACGACCACTACGCCCTGCTATTTGCAACAAAGATGATAAAGCTTTTTCACGAGAAGCGTAATGAGGCATATTTAACAAGTTATCCATACCTAAGATTATAGCTAGTGTTACACCATGATAATCATGCCCTTTTGAGAGCATCTGAGTTCCAACAAGTATATCAGTCTCTTCATCATTAAATCTTTTTAATGCTTTTTTTAGCTTTGTTGCACTTGTGATAACATCCCTATCAAACTGTTCTACTTGTGCATCTTCAAACTCTTCACTTATATTTTTCACAGCTTGTGCAGTACCTAGTCTAGAGCTAACTAATGAATCACCACCACACTCTGAACATACTTGTGGCAATGCTTGAGTGTAGTTACAATAGTGACATTTAAGAGCATTAGATTTATTATGAATACTCATACCAATACTACAAAACACACACTCATAATGATGCCCACAATCGTTACATATCAGGTGTTTAAAGTTTGCACGAGTGGGGATAAAAACAATTGATTGCTCTTTTTTATCTAATGTTGTTTTTAAAGAGCTTAAAATCAATGGGCTTAAACACTCAGCACTTCGTTCATAGATAAACTCCCTATTAGAATTAAAAAAACCACCCTTTAGTCTGATATATGGAAATTTCACAAATGAGCCTAAAGATGGAGTAGCACTACCTAAAATAACAGGAATATTATGAATTTTACCCATATATATTGCTAAATCACGTGCATTATATCTTGGACGAGATGATGATTTATAACTATCATCATGTTCCTCATCTACAACAATTAAACCTAAGTTTTCTATTGGTAAAAACAGAGTTGAACGAGGACCTGCTACTATTTTAGCTTCACCACTTCTTATCTTCTCTAAAGCTTCTCTTTTTTGTTTTGGGGTTAATTTTGAGTGATACATTACAATTTTATCTCCAAAATGGTTTTGAAGTCTAATCCCAATTTGTGGAGTTAAAGATATCTCTGGCATTAAAAAGATACTTTTTTTGTTAGATGCTAAAATAGATTCAAAATATTTCATATATATCTCTGTTTTTCCACTACCTGTATCACCAAATAAAAGAGATATTTTGTGTTGTTTTAAAAAGGAAAGGGCATCTGTTTGTTTTTTTGAAAGGATTAAGTTAGATTCTGAATCAAGTTCAGAATGACGTGTAGCACTCTCGTCATTGCAAACTTGATTTGAAATCTCATTTATAAACGGCACCATTATTCCAAAAGAATCACCAAGTGAACAAATATAATAAGCAGAAATAAATTTAGCTAACTCAAGTTGTTTAGATGAAAAATAAAATTCACTAATATCTAAAATATCATTTGTGATAAATTCTGGCTCCAGGCATCTGTTAACAACAACACCTTTAACCTCTCTATTTTTAACTTTTATTTCAACAATTGTTCCAAATTTTATTGATTTTTTGGCTTTGTAAGTAAACTCACCAAGAGGTGAGTTGATAATAGATATTTTGTAATAATTCAAGTTTAATAATCTAGTCTGTCAAGTTATCACATTCATTTACACCGGCCACACAGACAAATGAACCAGCAGGAATTACTACTCCAGCTACTGTAGTATTAACAGGGTAATAAGTAAAGGTTGTAATATCTGAACCAGAATTAAAATCATATGTACGATTTGTATAATTATTTATACTCCAACCCCCAGCACCAGTAGTAGCTCGAATTCCAAAATCTAATAAAGGTCTGGTACCATCTCCAGTAAATAATATAATAGCAGTATCATCTGTACTTAAGTTTGGTATATAACCAGAGCCTCCTCTTACTATACTTCTTTGTCTCTCAGTTATAATAGCTGAGCGGATAGCTGCTATATCTGAACGACCATTTGCAAGTTCAGCAGTAATATTCATACTGTTAAACCTTGGAACAGCAATAGCTGCTAATGTACCTATTATTACTATTACAAAAATTAATTCTATCATTGTGAATCCGTTTGTAAAATTCTTCATATTTTTATTCTTTTTAATGGTTTTGTTGCTGAAATAATTGTAGCATAATTTTAATTGATTTGTTTATTCTATAGTAGAAGATAAAGTTAGTCGTATTTATTCCCAAGCGGGAGCTTGGGAACAAGTAAATTAGATCCTATTGTCTACTCCATTCCCATAATGGCGCTGCATTTTGGGTCGCTGCTGTAGCATTTAC
>JAMOMX010000410.1 GCA_027066935.1 Sulfurimonas sp.
ATTCTTAAACCTGAAGACAATGCATTAAGACTTTTGTCAAGTCCTAAGTTAGTCATTGAAGAGTTTCTATGTGCGTTCATTGCCGCAATATTTGTGTTAATTCTAAATCCCATAATAAATCCTTTTTGGGTCAGAGCCTTTCGCTCTAGTTAATTTTAATCTTGGCTTCCATGCCTTGATATTTTAGTATAATCGTCACTATAAAAAAAAACTTTAATAAACTTATAAATTTTATTAATATTCACTATTTAAACTTTTTGTGCTAAACTTCCAAAATTAAAACACTATACTATTATATAGGAATATAGGAATACATTTGAACTTAATTATTGTAGAATCACCAGCTAAAGCTAGAACTATTACAAACTTTTTAGGAAAAAACTATAAAGTCATTGCATCAAAAGGTCATATACGAGATCTGCCAAAATCAAGATTTGGAATAACTATAGATGAAGAAACAGGTGAGTTAGTACCAAAATACTCTGTTGCAAAAGAAAACGCAGCAATTGTTAAAGAGATAAAAGAGTTAGCTAAAAAAGCTGAAACAGTATATATCGCAACCGATGAGGATCGTGAGGGTGAAGCTATTGGATGGCATATTGCACATGCTATAAAAAAAGATCCCCTAGAGCTTCCCCGTATTGTATTTCACGAGATCACAAAATCTGCAATTAAACATGCCCTTGATAATGCACGAAGCATTGATATGGATATGGTAAATGCTCAACAAGCTCGTCGTTTACTTGATCGTATTGTTGGTTATAAGCTCTCACCACTTTTAGCATCTAAAATTCAAAAAGGGCTCTCAGGCGGTCGTGTTCAATCATCTACACTAAAACTTGTAGTTGACCGTGAGCGTGAAATAAAAGCATTTATACCTGTAGAGTATTGGTCAATAGACACCTCTTTTAAAACAAATATTGAAGCTAATCTTATCAATCATAATGGACAAAAGATAGATAAATTAAGCATCAAGAACAAACAAGACGCACATGCAATAGTAGATAGTGTAAAATCTGATACCTTTACTATAACTAAGATAGAAAAAAAACAAAGAAAAAGCAAAACTCCTCCACCATTTATGACCTCAACCCTGCAACAAGCTGCATCATCTAAACTTGGGTTCACTCCAAAACGCACTATGATGATAGCTCAAACTCTTTATGAGGGTGTAAAAACTCCTGATGGAACCTCTGGAGTTATTACATATATGAGAACAGATTCACTTAACTTAGCAAGTGAAGCAATAGCAATGGTTCGTGGTGTGATAGAAAATAGGTTTGGTAAAAAATATCTCCCAAAAGAGCCTAAAGTTTACAACAAAAAATCAAAAGGTGCGCAAGAAGCTCACGAAGCTATCCGTCCAACCGTACTTGCATTCACACCAGAGATTGCTCAAAAATTTCTAAAAGCTGATGAGATAAAACTTTATCGATTAATTTATGAGCGTTTTATGGCTTGTCAAATGAATGACGCCGAGTTTGAACAACAAAGCATAATCTTTAAGGGTGAAAATTCTGAGTATCGTGCAAGTGGTCGTAAACTTACATTTGATGGTTTTTATGCTTTAACTGGTGCTGAAGACAAAGATAAACTTCTGCCTGCTTTAAAAGAGGGAGATAAGGCTGATATACAAAGTATAAAACCAGAACAACACTTTACTGAACCCCCAGCTCGTTTTTCTGAAGCTGCATTGATTAAAAAACTAGAGAGTGAGGGAGTTGGTCGTCCATCTACATACGCCCCAACTATTGCAACTTTATCCTCTCGTACATATGTAACCATTGAGAAAAAACAAATCATTCCAACAGAGATGGCTTTTACAGTTACAGATATTTTAGAAAAAAACTTTGCAAATATAGTGGATATCTCATTTACTGCAAATATGGAAGAGAAACTTGATGAAGTTGCTGATGGTGATATGGATTGGCAAAAACTTTTAAATGATTTTTATTTCCCATTTATGAAACAAATTGATGCAGGTAAAGAAAATATTGTATCTCTTAAACTAGCTAAACCTCTTGGGCGTGCTTGTCCAAAATGTGCAGAAGAACTTCTTTTGCGTTCTGGTAGATTTGGAAACTTTATAGCTTGTAGTGGTTTTCCTAAGTGTAAATATACTGAACAAGTTGATGAAGACGGAAATAAAGTGGAGAAAAAAGAGGAAGGTGCAGACGAAATTTGTGACAAATGTGGCAAAGAGATGGTTGTTAAAACTGGTCGAAATGGTCAATTTTTAGCTTGTAGTGATTATCCCGATTGCAAAAATACTAAGAGCATAAATGTTGAAGAGGTTGAGAGTAAAACTCCATGTCCTGATTGTGGTGGTAAGATAAGCCAAAAGAACTCTCGCCGTGGACCTTTTTGGGGATGTGAGAACTATCCTGATTGTAAGTTTATAAGCAAATTTGAGCCTACTACTATTAAGTGTAAAGAAAAAGGTTGCGCTAACGGTTTATTAGCTGAACGAACCTACAGAAATAAAGAGGTGTATGAGTGTGTTAAATGTAAAGCTAGAACACCTCGTGAAGATGTACAGCCATAATGCAAAGGTATCCTCTTCTCGCCAAAGGCGTAGCTTTAGTGAGAGGAATTAAATCTGGAATTTGTTCAGATTTAAGGAGACAAGTATGAAAATAGGCATTATCTCAGATACCCACTCCAAAATAACTAAAACAAAAAAAGCTTTAAATATGCTTTTGGAAAATGGTGCTGAGTTTATCATCCATGCTGGAGATATTGTAGAGATTGAAATACTAGATTTGCTTAAAAATTGTGGTAAAAAATATATAGCTGTTTATGGCAATAATGATACTCATTTAGTAAAATACCATAATGATTATAACCTTGTACAAGAGCCTTATTATTTTAAGTTAGCAAACCTAAAATTCAAACTTATGCACCTACCATTTTATATGAATAGCGATGCAGATATAATAATTTCAGGTCATACTCATATATTTCATAGTGAATTTAAAAACAATACTCTTTTTTTAAACCCTGGTGAGATTTGTGCTAGAAAAAAGCCAATTTCAGAGTGTTCAATGCTTGAAATTAGTGATGTTAATTTTAAAGTAACTCACTATACTAGGGCAAATAAAACAGATACTTTTAACCAAAAGAGTTATAACTATGCAAGATAAAAATAATAATAATAAGATATTTTTATGCTCGATTTGCAACATTAACAGTGGCACATGCAAAGAAGATTGTAAATTTTGTTCTCAAAGTGTAAGATATAAAGCTGAAATAGATCGCTACAAACAAAAACCTATAGATGAAATTATAAACGAAGCTAAAATTGCACGAGATAACGGAGCATTGGGATTTTGTTTAGTTACTGCAGATAAAGGTCTTAATGAGAAAACTTTAAAATTTGTTTGTGAGAGTGCAGAAATTTTATCTCGTGAAATTCCAGAGCTTAGACTAATAGCCTGCAATGGAACAGCTACACTAAAACAACTCTTAACTCTAAAAGAATCAGGTATAAAAGCTTATAACCATAACTTAGAGACATCAGAGGCTTTTTATCCAAAAATATGTACTACACATCCTTGGAGTGAGAGATATGAAACCTGTTTAAATGTTAACAAGGCTAATCTTGTACTTATAAGTGGTGGCATATTTGGTCTTGGGGAGACTCAAAGTGATAGAGAAAGTATGTTAAAATCACTAAAAGAACTTAACCCAACTTCAGTGCCTATAAATTTTTACCATCACAATGTTGCACTAGAATTAAAACCAAACTCTTTAACAGCGGATGAAGCTCTCTCTCTTATAAAACAAACAAGACAAACTTTGCCAAATGCTGAACGCATAATGGTAGCTGGTGGTAGAGAGTTGATGTTTGGTGATAGACAAAATGAGATATTTAAATATGGTGCCAACTCTATTGTAATTGGAAACTATTTAACAACTAATGGTAGGATTATGTCCAAGGATTTACAGATGATAAAAAATTTAAATTTAAAAATTGCAAAAACTGTGCAAAAAAACAACATAGGAAATTAAAATCATCCCTACTCTAAAGGAAAAATATGGATAATATTATATTAATAATTACCATTTCGCTTATCATAATATTTTCTCCTTTTTTGGCAAAGGCACTAAGGCTTCCAACTACCCCCATAGAGATTATTTTAGGTTCTGTTTTTGCTTATGCTGGTTTTTTACATGATGAACACCTTTTTGAATTGGTTGCAGAGTTTGGGTTTTTATATCTTATGTTTATTGCAGGGACTGAGATTAATCTAAAAGATGTTTTAAAAACTCCCTCTCATATCTTAAAAAAAGTATTTTTCTACCTTGTTATATTGTATGTATTCTCTATTACTTTATCACTTTACTTAGATCTTGGCAAAATATTTATGGTTCTTTTACCATTAATATCTGTTGGTTTAGTGGCAACCTTATCAAAAGAGTATGGAAAAACACCTTGGCTTTCATTATCTATGACAAGTGGTGGAATTGGAGAGGTTGTAAGCATAGGTCTTTTAACTATAACTTCAGCTGGACTGCAATCGGGGGTTGGTCTTGGTTTATTTAAAACCATTCTTGCACTTGTTTTATTTTTAATATTTATGTTTTTTGTATTTCGTACTATTACTATTTTAACATGGTGGTTTCCTAAACTCTCAATAATGCTAATGCCACATAACGATAATAAAGAGCAAGATATTCGTTTTTCAATGGGGATACTATTTTTACTAATTGCTTCTATGTTTTACCTTGAGCTAGAACTTGCTTTTGGTGCTTTCTTGGCTGGAATATTTATACCAACATTTTTCCCACATAAAGAGGAATTGCCAGAAAAACTAGCATCATTTGGTTTTGGATTTATCATACCTATATTTTTTATCCATATTGGAACAACTTTTAATTTAGAGTCACTCTCAATGGATGGATTAATCCCCTTGGCCTTTATTATTGCTCTTGTGATGATTGTTATGCGTGTAGTATCTTCATTAGTGTTTGTTAAAGAGCTAGGATGGATTGATTCTATTTTAATGGGATTATCTCACTCGATGCCATTAACACTTTTGATAGCAATGGCTACCCTAGCCTACCACGCTAACTCTATTGATAAGCTTCATTATTTTGCATTTATTTTAGCATCTTTATTTCAAGTTATAAGTGTAATGATAGTTATAAAACTATTAAATAACTACAAAGAAAAAAATTTGCTATAATAGTTTATTCAAAAATATTATAAAGGGGCTGTTATGGGTCGTTCAGTGTTGCTTCAACTTGCTCGTGACTCCATAGAAGAGGTACTTCAAGCTAGTAGGGCTATTGATAAAACTACCCTTTTAAATGAACATCCTCTTTTAAATACTAAAATATCTACCACTGTAAATATATATATTGACAACAAACTTCGAGGTACATCTTCAACTAAAAATGGCTCTTTAACTTTGATTGAAGATATAATCTTAAATGCTAAAAAATCAGCATTTGAAGATAAAAATTTCACTCCACTTTCAACTTCACAATATTTAGAATGTGAAGTTGAGATACTATTAAACACTGATGATGGTATTATTAACGAAAAAGATCCAGCTATACTAAAAACTACAACCTACTCCTTAGAAAGTGAATTAAATAGTTGAGCATACCCCTAATTTGAAAAACAAATTAAAAAATAATAGGTCTTTATATGCCACGCATTGATAATGAAAAATTTTATATCTCAGCTATACAAAAATATGGACTTAGTGCCAAAGGTGTAAACTGGACCTCTGCTAATACGCAAAGAATAAGATTTAAAACTATATTGGAGATGTTACCCTCTGATTTAAGTGCATATACCATGGTTGATGCTGGTTGTGGCTTTGGAGATTTTTATATCTATTTAGAAAAAAAAGATAAGCTTCCAAAAAAATATATAGGGATTGATTCACTATCTGAGATGCATTCTATCGCTTCAGCAATAACTGGTTGTGAAATAATTATAGCTGATATTACAAAAGATGAAATCCCAAATGGCGAGTACTTAGTTTGCAGTGGCGCTATGAATGTTTTAGAAAAATTTGAGACATATCAATTTATACGAAACTGCTACCTATCATGCAAGAGAGGATTTATATTTAATATCTTACATGGGCAAAAAGATTGTGATACATATAACTATATGAGTACTAAACAAATAAAGCAAATAGCAAAAGATTTAGATGTAAAAAAATTAAAAATCAAGACAGGCTACTTAGATAACGATATTACCGTAGGATTTTTTCATAAAGAGGTAGACCCTAAATCAAGTTAACAATGGTGAAAACTTAATTTAGAGTCTAATTTACAAATTATGTAAGAGATTCATTTAGTTACTGAATAAATACATGTGGAACAATAAGTGGATATTTTTTCATTTTACGATAGATATGTTTACGAACAACTTGTCTTAAGTCATTTTCCATAGCTCTACCATTTTCAAGTAAACCATCTTTTAGATTTATTAAAAAGTTTTCTAGTATCTCTTCTATCTCTTTTGCAAAGAATTTATCTTGTTTATCTGCTACTATACCAAATGTAGTAACTTTTGGTTTTGATAACATTTTTCCATGTTGTCCATCAACTTGAACAACAATCATAACAATACC
>JAMOMX010000411.1 GCA_027066935.1 Sulfurimonas sp.
GTCAAAAATTAATAAAATTTGAAATCTTTTCGGACACTTGTGTTATAATTCACACCTTAGAGATTTTTTACTTTAGAGTGTCCGAGTTAGAAACGGCTGGGTGTCCGAATTGGTCGGCTAGAGCAAAACCCACAAAATAGATATCAATCAGACATGATAGATGCTTACAATCTATGTCGAAGAGAAGCTTTATATAAATGGTTTTCAGATATGAATGAAGCAAAAATAGAGAAATTATTAAGAGACAATGCTATAAGTAAGGAGGATATATAGGAGTAGCCCCTTAGCCTTCTTTACATACAAAAAGAAGAGAAAAAAATTGTGATATAATATGTTTAGTTTGTATGGTTTTTAAGATGGAAACTATAATTTGACAAAAGAGGTAAGAGTTATGGACAAAAAAGAGATTATATCATTTTTAACACAACACAAAAAGAGATTTGAACAAGAGTATTCTATAACAGAGATAGGACTTTTTGGTAGTTTTGCTAAAGATGAGGCTCATTATGCTAGTGACATAGATATTGTTGTGCAGATGCATGATAAAAATTATTTTAAGCTTATTGAGTTTGAAAATTACATTAAAAGCCAGTTTGGTCGAAAAGTTGATGTAGGCTTTTTGGAGCCTATGAAAAGTTATATCAAAGAGTCAATATCCAAGGATATAATATATGTCTAAGAGAGTTTATGAACTTTTTTTATTTGATATATTTGTAGCTATTTGCAAAATAGAAATTGTTGCATCAAACTTTAAATCAGCACAAGATTTGTTGCATGATTTTGTGAGTTGGGATAGTGTGATACGAGAGTTTGAGATTGTTGGAGAAGCGACAAATGTATGTATCAAAGCAGAACTTATTGATGAAAAGTATCGTATTGTAGTAGATTTTAGAAACAAGATTGTTCATCACTATTTTGGCATAGATGATGATGCAGTGTGGAGTATCATTCAAAATAATCTCATTGAGTATAAAGACTATATAGTTACAAAAATCATAAATATACAAGATAAAGAACTAAAAGCAGAACTATTAAAATCTACTATTCAAGACAATAAAATATATCCTAGAATAATTGAAAAATTAACTATACTAAATCAACAACCAAAACGATGATAAATCTATACAAAAGCTAGATAAAGTTGAGCATTATACTCAATACAAAAGGTTAATTAATGCACTACTATATTATACTCTTATTTATGGTTAATAGTCTATTTGCAGATTGTAATATTAGTTATGAGTTAAAATCTATTATTTTTACTGCGGTCCAAGATGGAGATATCAAAACTTTGACAAAATTTGTATCAAATAATAAAAATGTTAACTGTCAAAATAAATTTAAAACTTCTATTTTATTAAAAGCTACTTTTTACAATCAATTATCTATTGTTAAATACCTTGTAGAAAATGGTGCTGATATACATATTAGTGATAGTAAGGAGATGACTCCTTTTGCTGTTGCTGTAAAAAATGATTATATTGAAACAGCAAAATATCTTTTATCTAAAGGGGCTGATTTTAAAAAAGTTTACTGGATTGATCAGACACCTTATCTAAAAGCTATAGCAAATAATAATCTAGAAATATTTAAAGCCATGGTTAATTTAGGTCTTAATGTTGATACAACAGTTGGAGATAAAACACCATTATTATCGAGATCCATTATGTCAGGTTCTAAAAAAATTGCTAACTATTTAATAAAGAATGGAGCAAATATTAATCTAGCAAATAAATATGGTAAAACACCACTAATGTATGCAGCACACTTTAAAAGAGTTGAACTTCTAAAAACTTTGTTGAAATATAACGTAAATATTAATGCTAAAACTAGTGATGGTAGAACTGTACTTTACTATGCATCTTTTAATAAAGAGTATCCAGGAAAAACAAAATATATTATTAAGTTATTATTGAAAAATGGAATCTATAGAAAATAAATCATTATAGAAGTTACATCCATCTATTTGAAATCAGTACTTTCAGAATTTTGTACAAGAGTTAAAGCAGGAGATGGATAAACAAGTTTTAACCTTTGGTAAAAAAGCTCAAAATGCTAGTAAGTTGGTGGAACATTTGTATCAAAAGCTTATCAAAAAACTAAAAAATAGGCATGTTAAAGTTGATAAAGATAGAGGGAGAACGAGGAGTAAATGACATAGATGGACTTTATATCAAAAATGATGAAGAGAGTATCACTTGATGTATTGATAGAAGAGAGTAATGCAAGACTTTTTAAACTCAAACCTCTTAGCCTTCTTTACATACAAAAAGAAGAGAAAAAAATTGTGATATAATATGTTTAGTTTGTATGGTTTTTAAGATGGAAACTATAATTTGATAAAAGAGGTAAGAGTTATGAACAAAAAAGAGATTATATCATTTTAATCTCACTAAACAAACATCAAAATTTAGTTATCATTCTATCAAAAAATATAGTATAATTTAGAAACCTTAATGCTATTAGGAGGGCAAAAATGACAAAAGATATTATATTGAGTTATTTAAGCAAACACAAACAAGAGTTTAAAGAAAAATACGAGATAGAAAAAATTGGTCTTTTTGGAAGCTATGCAAGAGGTGAAGAGAACCAAGAGAGCGATATAGATATCTTTGTCAAAATGAAGCCAGATTTATTAGAGATGGTGGGCTTAAAACTCCAAATAGAAGAGGATCTATCAAAGAAAGTTGATCTAATAAGAGATCATAAAAGTATCAAACCTCTACTTCTAAAGATGATAAAAAAAGATCTTACCTATGCCTGATAAGGATTTGATGGCAATATCTACTCTTGAAGATATTAAGTTTTCTATAGAATTGATACTGAAAAGATTTGAAAATATTGATGATAGTGATGCATTTTTAGCAGATGACAATGGACTTGAAAAGCTTGATAGTATATCTATGCGACTTATTGCCATAGGAGAAGGCTTTAAAAATATTGATAAGCTCACTGACTATAAACTTTTAGTTAAATATCCTACAATAGAGTGGAAAAATGTTAAAGGTGTGAGAGATATTTTGTCGCATCACTATTTTGATTTAGATGCTGAAATAATTTTTAATATCTGTGAAAATTATTTGACTAGTTTACTAGATGTTACAAAAATGATGATAGTTGATATTCAAAACTAATCCATTTTTTCTACATTTAATGTGCCTTCAACCCATAAAAATAACCAAAGACTTTAAAGATATTTTCAACTTAGATAAATACAGCTACATGTATTTATAGCAGAGAGCATGCAAGAATAGGTTCCATCAAAAATGGCACTATCAAACAGATGTCAAAAAGCTGGATAAAAGTGAACTAATCATCAATTTTAAAAACCCACAAAATAGATATCAATCAGACATGATAGATGCCTACAATCTATGTCGAAGAGAAGCTTTATATAAATGGTTTCCAAATATGAACGAAGCAAAAATAGAGAAATTATTAAGAGACAATGCTATAAGTAAGGAGGATATATAGGAGTAGTGTTAAGATGCTATCGGCTAAAAAAAATGAATGGATGAGTTTTGATGTTTATCGTAATATCTTCAACATATAAGTTCATCCATGGTTGAAACTCAAAACCGACTTTAACTAACTAGGATTTAATATGCTACAATAACAATATTACTCTAAAGGAGCTACTTAATTATGACTACATCAGTAAGCAAAAAAAATAGTCTTCACACCGTAAAACCAAAAGAACTCCTAAAAATTGGACTTGACCCAGCAGTTCTTTGGAATGTTGATAGAGATAGAGAGATTGATAGTTCTATTTTTATAGTTGCAACACTTAGAAATGGTTACAATGAGAAAATTGTATTAACTCTAAAAGAGTATTTTGGTACAGATATGATTTTGACCTCGCTAAACAAACATCGAAACAGAGTATCTGATAAACTATTTCATAGTGTAGATAAGTACCTTGATCAATCTTTGCCTGCTGCATGATTTATCCAAAAGCATTTGCTCTTTTAGAAAGATTTAGTAAAGAAGACTTTTTAAAAGAGCATTGAGCAACTCTCATTGGTGGTACTGCAATTTCATATCATCTTCAACATAGAGTTAGTTATGATTTAGATATTGCATTTACTCACAGTAAAGTTTTACCTAGTCTTACATTTTTAGATAAATATGATGCTATTATACTATCCCAAGGAAATCAAACAATTTTTTCAGAAGCTTAATTCTCAAAAGAGTAGAATTAGGCAATAAAACTCAACCACTATGCACTTTCAGTGCATAGTGGTTGAGTTTTTAAATATAAAAGTTTTTTACTTGAAAAACATTTCATAATATGATATACTTCTCTAGATAAAAGGAGTATATCATGTCTGCCGCACGACAAACTAGAGAGTTTATAGAAAACCTAAAAGCTTCTAAACTCTTTACTTATGATGATATTCCTATGGAAAATAAATCAGCCGTTGCCATCGAGCTTAGTCGTCTTTACAAACAAGGCATCATCAAAAAGGTCTCAAAAGGCAAGTTTTACAAGCCTAAAAAGAGTATCTTTGGAGAGTTAGAGCCAAGTTTTGATGAGAAGATAAAAAGCTACATGGATAAAGATAGTTATGAGACAGGTATCAATGCTTATAAAAGATTGGGGCTTACTACACAAGTGGCAAACTCAGTTACCATAGCGACAAACAGACCATACAAAAAAGTAAAAGTGAAAGATATAACTATCCTCTTTGTACCAAAAAGAGTAGATGCTCCTAAAAAAGAGAGTAATCTTTTGGTTATATTAGATGCTTTAAAGGATATAAAAAAGATACCAGATAGCTCACCTGATGATGTGATAATTGCTATCAAAAAGATAATCGCTAAGTTAGAAAAAGATAAACAGTTAAAACTCATAAACTATGCAAGAGCTTATTCTCCTCGTGTTGTAGCCCTCATCGGTGCTATATTTACAGAGATTGGTCTAAAAGATGAAGTCTTAGAGCTAAAACAGATGTTAAACCCTTTAACAAAGTTTAGACTAAACCTGAAAGATAGTGTGCTAAGATATAAAAAAGAGTGGGAGATAAGTTAGTGATATTTCACAAAGATAGAGAGATTTTTAGTCAGGCAGTAGAAGCTACAGCAGTGTGGTTAAAAATCAATCCTCTTTTTGTTGAAAAGGATTATTGGGTAACTTATGTTTTAAAGAGTCTATCGGTTAGTGAGTTTTCAGATATTGCTATATTTAAAGGTGGTACTTCTCTCTCAAAGGCTTATAAGTTGATAGAGAGATTTTCAGAAGATATAGATTTGGCAGTTATCACTAACGATAAAAGTTCAAATCAAATAAAAAAATTATTGAAAAGTATAGAATCTGCTCTGCTAGATGCTAATTTTACAGAGATAAAAGAGCATCCTAAAAGTTCCAAAGGCTCACAATTTAGAAAAACACTACACTCATACCCAAAGAGAGAAGATGGTGACTTTGGAGAAGCCGATGAAAATATCATGCTTGAGATAAACTCTTTTGCCTCTCCTTATCCTTTTGATAAGATGCCAATTTCTTCATATATAGCTGATTTTTTATCTCAAAAAGAGCCTAGTTTGACAAGTAAGTATCAATTAGAGCCTTTTTTTGTAAATGTGTTAGATATAAAGAGAACATTTTGTGAAAAACTTAGTGCTGTTGCAAGAGCTTCACATGAGAGTGATGAAGAGTATAACCAACTCAAAGTCAAGATAAGACATCTTTATGATATACACTTTTTGATGCAAGATAGTGAGATAAAAAGCTTTGTCAAAAGTGAAGATTTTAAAAAGATGCTCAAAGATGTTCGTTATGATGATCAAGCTCAGTTTTCATCTTCATGGGCAGATATAAAACTTTGTAAAACAGATATATTTTCAAACTCTTTGGAAGTTATCAAAAAGTTAGAGAAGTATTACAACGAGAGTTTTAGTCAATTGGTCTATTCGGATTTTTTACCAGATATTTTGGAGATAGAAAAGAGCATACTTGAAGTAGGTAACTTGTTACAGCAGAACGATTTATAAAGCTCTTTTTTGATATCGAATTTGGTATTATTTGTTGTAGAGGTTATCAAGGTAGGTAGCAGAGGTGATATATATAAATAACAGTCTCAAAGTGCGTCACTTTTGCGTCAGTTAAGTATCGTTTTAGCAGCTTTTAAGAGTATGTGGCAGTTACTAGAGATGCCCTTACCATCGTAAAAAGCCTAAATAACGGGTTTAAGAGCGGTTTTTTCTGAGATTTCGAGTCTCGTCCGCCGCGCCATTTGAAATACTTTTAAATTGGGCTTTGTGCAAAATTCAATATATATAAATCAATTAAAACAGAGTAAATACACTTTAATGTTAACCCTCTAACTTTTACTATAAACCTGAGAAATAAGTTTGGAATATTTGGTAGTCTATATTTATTTTTTTGTAAGATATTTTAGATTTATAAATATCATGCATGAGAGAGTTGATTCCACTGACTGATTAAGTTATACTTTTTGTCCAAT
>JAMOMX010000412.1 GCA_027066935.1 Sulfurimonas sp.
TGCTAAGTAGAACACCACAAAATTATGCTAGGATTATTAAAAAAAGTATAAAAGATTTGCCAAAGATAGTAAATGTACCAACAAATGAATTTTTTGCAGTCTTAAAAAAAAGATGATTATAGGAAAAAAATGAAAACAGTTTTTGTATATGGTGATTTTAATATATTACATCCTGGACACTTAAGGCTTTTAAAATTTGCCAAAGGGAGTGGTGATTATCTTGTTGTTGGATTAAATCGTGATGAAGTAAATAAAAAAGGGATAACACAAGATATCCGATTAGAATCAATTCAAGCGACTAGTTATGTGGATGAAGCATTTATACTTGATAGTTCAGCATTAAAATACATAAAAGAAAACAAACCAGATATAGTTGTAAAAGGTAAGGAGCATGAAAATAAAGAAAATAATGAAACAGAGATATTAAACTCATACGGAGGGAAACTCCTTTTTAGTTCTGGTGAAATAGCATTTTCATCAATGGATTTACTCCAGAGAGAGTTTTTATCTTTTAGCTCTAAGCCTCAACACTCTCAAGAATATATCTCTAGACATAAATTAGATTTTTCCAATCTAAAAGAGATAATTCAAAATTTTTCAAAATTAAATGTATTAGTAATTGGTGATACGATAGTTGATGAGTATATCACATGTGAGCCATTAGGTATGAGTCAAGAAGATCCAACTATAGTTGTATCACCATTAGCTACAAATAAATTTATAGGTGGTGGAGCTATAGTTGCTTCTCATGCTAAAACTTTAGGAGCAAATGTAGAATTTATCTCTGTTGTTGGAGATGATAAGAATAAAGAGTATGTTAAACAAGGATTAGAAAATCTAGGTATAAAAACATCTCTTTTTTGTGATAGCACAAGACCAACAACATTAAAACAAAGGTTTCGTGCTAATTCTAAAACTCTATTAAGGGTAAATCATTTAAAACAACATAGTATAAATAAAGATATTGAAAATGAGATATTAAAAAATGTAAAAAACTCTATAGATAGTATAGATTTAATTATATTTTCAGATTTTTCATATGGTCTTCTTACAAATAAAGTTATTAAAAATATTTCAAAACTAGCAAATGATAAAGATATATTTATAGCAGCAGATTCGCAAAGTTCTTCTCAAGTTGGTGATATAGCTAAATTTAAAAACATGACATTAGTTACACCAACAGAGCGAGAGATACGACTTTCTTTAAATGATTTTGAATCAGGTTTAGTAGTTTTATCAGAAAAACTAGCAAAAAAATCAAATGCAAAATATATATTTACAACTTTAGGTGCTGAGGGAGTTATGATTTATAATACAGAAAATGAAAAACTTTTAACTGATAATATAAAAGCTCTTGGAAATATTGTTAAAGATGTTAGTGGGGCAGGAGATTCTCTACTTATCAGTGCTGCAATGGCTTTGAGTGTTAGTGCAAATATTTGGCAAAGTGCATATATTGGTTCACTTGCAGCTGCAATTCAAGTAAGTCGCGTTGGAAATATTCCAATTAAAAAAGATGAAATTCTTCAAGAGTTACAATAGATGAAAGCATTGCTTTTGTGTGCTGGATTAGGAACTAGGTTAAGACCTATTACTGATACTATCCCAAAATGTTTAGTGCCAATTAATGGTAAACCTTTACTTGAGTATTGGCTTGAAAATCTAACAAATGTTGGAGTAAATGAGTTTTTAATAAATACTTCATATCTAAGTGAGCAAGTTGAAGAGTTTATTAAAAATTCTAAATATAGTGATAAAGTTACTTTAGTTTATGAAGAAAAACTTTTAAATACTGGTGGTACACTTTTAGCAAATAAAGAGTTTTTTGATGAAAAGCCATTTATGTTGGTTCATGCTGATAACTTATCGTTTTGTGATTTTGAGCTTTTTATAAAATCACATCTAAATAGAGCTAAAAGGTGTGAAATGACAATGATGCTTTTTAAGAGTGATACACCAAGTAGTTGTGGTATTGTTAAGCTTGATAACGACAATATTGTTCAAGAGTTTTATGAAAAAATAAAAAACCCTCCCTCAAATTTGGCAAATGGAGCTGTATATATATGTGAAACAACTATTTTTGATTTTTTAAAAAGCTTAGATAAAGTAGATATTGATTTTAGTAATGATCTATTACCAAAGTATATAGGAAAGATAAATACATATCTTAATGATACTTATCATAGAGATATTGGCACCATTAAGAGTTATGCACTAGCACAAATTGAGTGTAGAAGTTTTATAAACAGACACTACATCTCGAGTTAACTATCTTTTTTCTTTAAACTTTTTATAGCGATGGTCCGCCCTACTTTTTTAGGTGCAGTTTTTTTCTTATCATATGGTTTTTTGTTGTCATACGGTTTTTTATTGCCATAAGGCTTTTTATCACTTCGTGGTTTAAAAGGTTTTTTTCCATCACTACGAGGTTTGAACTCTTTTTTTATAAACTCTTTTTTCTCTTCTATAACTTCTATCTCAAATCCAGCAATTACCTCTTGCTTTATAGCGCGACCAAGGAGTGTCTCAATTGGGTAGATTAAATTTTCTTCATCTTTATCTACTAAAACTAAAGCACCATTATCAGAGTGAGAGAGTCTTGAGATATATACTAAAGCCACTTCAGGCAGATCATAACTAATAATGAGTTGTGTTTTTAACTCTTTGTCATTATAGAGGGTTTTATCATCCATAACTGTTACATTATTTAAATTAATTTCATCTAATTCATCATTTTTTATTGCACTAACTACAATTATATTTTTATCTTTGTTAATTTCAAGAAGTTGTTTTAGTAGCTCTAGTTTTTTCTCTTTTAGTACAGGGTGTGCACGATGTTTTTGATGTTTTATATTTAATTGTGACATTATTTACCTTCTTTAGTAAGAGATTTAAAATTTTTAACGCTGAAGAGTTTTAGATTTTCACTTTTAAGCAATTTAAGCTCATTGGAGAAACCTTTTTTTGAAAAAAGTACAAAAATATCTGCGTTTATCCCTGATATTTTACATTTTTCTTGTAAAGATGTAAGCTCACTTTTTTTCACTTTAGAGTTTGAGTATCTGCATGAGCCAACTATGAGTTTGCCTGATTTTGTTTTGGCCATAATATCAAGTTCTATATCTTTATCCCAGTAACTTCTCACATCATTTAGCCAATCATCACCATCAAATTTTTGTTTTAATAACTCTTGAGAGAGTTGTATAAAGATTAGATTTAAAAACTCACTAAAACGATTGTCAAATCTCTCTTTAACCTCATCATAATTACCCTCTTTTATCCCTTTAAAAAATGGTGATACAAATCCAAACCAAAAACGCACAAATGGACTTTGAAAGTAAAGTTTGTCAGAGAGAGTGCCTTGCTCGATATTTAGATGCCCCATAGGTTTTGCTTTTTGAGAAGTGATAATTCCATCTGCTACTAACTCATCAACAATTTTTTCGCCATCACCTGTAGATACCCTAGCTCTTTTAAAAACTGCATGCTCACGCCCATCACCTAAAGCGATAGCTGATAAGATATTTTGAGTAGTAGCCTCTGATTTGTAAAGATTACAGACTGCTTTATGCACAAGTCCATACCTCTCTAGTAGTTTAGTTTTTACTACTTCAAACAGCGGCTGTGTTAAGTTTATTTGTTCATCCAAACCACCAAATACTGCAAAAAACTCTAAACCTTTTTCAAAGTCTGTTACTTTATTTCTGTGGCAAAAGTGTTGAAATTGTTTTAGTATCGATAGATGATTTAGTAAAATAGGGGAGCCTTTTGTTTTGTATATGTAATTATACACAAACATTGCACACATATCTATTACAATGTTTTTATATTTAAAATTAGGAGTTAACTATGAAAGTTTTATCAATTGTAATTAGTATGTTTTTATTTTTTTCAATTTTAGATGCGGCGGCATTTCAAAAAGAGATTAAATCTAGAGATACAAAAGTTTATATCACATCTCAAAAGCAGTTAGGCACGGGTTCAAATACTTTAATATTAGATATTAAAAAAAATGAAAAAGCAGTTAGCGATGCTAAAGTAAGTGTAAAAGTCTTTATGCCAGCAATGCCTGGTATGCCAGCGATGAAATCAATAACAGATGCACAAGACTTAGGCAACGGAAAGTATAAAGCAAAAATAAACTTATCTATGGGTGGAACTTGGCAAGTACATATTTTTATTACCCCATCTGTAGGTAAAAAAATTCGTGTTAAAACATCAGT
The DNA here is from genome assembly GCA_027066935.1 of Sulfurimonas sp. GTDB lineage: Bacteria > Campylobacterota > Campylobacteria > Campylobacterales > Sulfurimonadaceae > Sulfurimonas. Next base: position 4,224 of record JAMOMX010000412.1, read on the forward strand.
AAATATTTAAGGAGTTATTATGAGTAGATTGTTTTTATTATTTGTTATCTGTTTAACTCAAGTAAGTGCTTATACACTTAATGAGATTATAACTATAGCTCTTAAACAAAATAATTCATTAGAATCAATACAACATCGCATTAGTGCAAACAACTCAGCTGTTGATGCCTCTAATCAATTTGCAAATCCTGCGCTTGCATATAATGTAAATACTTTAGATAACAAAGAAAAGATGGCTAAGCAGACTCTTAGTGTTAATCAAAAAGTATATTTTTATGGCAAAAGAGATTCAAAAAAAGATGTTGCAATAGCACGGGGAGAGGTTTTAAATCAAAACTTATTACAAGCTAAAGTAAACTTGGTAAATGGCATAAGAAATCAAGCTTATAAAATTTGGGAACTTGAAGAACTTTATAAAATTATTTTAGATTATGAAGATTTAACTAAACACAATATTGAGCTATCGCAATCTTATACTAGCACCTCTGCAAATCAACATATGGGGATAATGTCAGCAAAGTTAACACTCTCAAATCTTCGTATCCAAAAAAGTTCATTAAGTGCTCAAATCAAAAGTGCATATTTAAAACTTTCATATTTAACCTCATTTAGAGTTGATAAATTAGATCTAAATATTAGTATTGATGATTTACCAGATATTGAGAGTTTAAAAGTAAATCTAGTAAATAACAAAGCTTTATCTATAAGAGAAAAAGAGATAGATCAAAGTAAAGCAAAGGTAAATTTATTAGATTTAGATAACTATCCAGATATAAATCTTTTAGCTTCTTACTCATTTAGAAAAAACTTTGATAACTATGCAATACTTGGTTTTGGTATGAGTTTACCAATTTATGGTTCAGAGAATTATAGAAGTGAGGGTGCTAGGGCTATGGTTTTATCAGCAAAAAGTTTAAAAGAAGATACTAAAATAGTTATAGATTCAGAATTTGAGAGTGTGTATGAGCAGATGAAATCACAGTATGAAATATATCATATTATTCATGATGAAGCTATCTCTCAGTTAGATCATATGTTTGAATTGATTGATTCTAGCATCTCAACAGGGGGAGATCTGTTTAAGTATATAGATATCTTAACTCAAAAGTTAAAATTAGAACAACAAAGTATAAAAGCTATTGCACAATACAATATAGCAATGGCAAAAATATTAGCATTATCAGGAGAGATGAAATGAAAATAATAACAAAATTGCTTTTATTAGCATTACCATTAGTAGTGTTTGCACAAACACCAACTGTTAAACAGCTTTTTAGTGTACAAACAATAAAAGTAAAAAAAGAGACTAGAAGTGAAAGAATTAAAAATTACGGATATGTAGCAATAGATCAAGCACGAATATATGATATTTCTCCTCGCTTTGGTGGCTATGTAGTTAATCTATATGCAGATAAGATATATAAAAAAGTAAAAAAGGGTGAGCCTTTAGTTGTAGTGTACTCACCAGAAGTTTTTAAAGCAAAAGATGAGTATTTAAATACATATAGGTACTCAAAAAAACGTCCTAACAAAGGTATGTTAGAGAGTGCAAAATTAAAACTAAAACTCCTTGGTGTTAGTAATAAAGAGATAGATGAGATTATAAAAAATAAAAAAGCATTACCAAATACAACTATATACTCCCCTGCAGATGGTTATCTATTTATCAAAGGGATTGATAATGGTAGTGCATTTAAAGCTAAACAACAACTTTTTCAGATTGTAAATATTGATGAGGTATGGGTTGAGGTAAAACTTTTTGAAGAGGAGAGGGCAAGATTATCTTCTACCTCTAATTATGAGATTAGTTTTAAAGGGATAGATAAAATATATAAAACAAACAAACAACTTTTATATCCACAACTAGATCCAAATATAGCTACTTTAACACTAAGGCTTCGTGTTGGTAATGAAGCAAATATACTTTTTCCAGGGATGTACGCAACTGTAATTTCACTAAAAGATGAGTCAGTGCAACTAACTTTGCCCTCAACTGCTGTAATTCGTAAAGATGGAACTTACTATGTTTTTATAACAGGAGATTTCGAGGGCGAATATGAGCCTAAAGAGATAAAAGTAAAAAGTATAAATCCAAATACATATATGATAGTAGAGGGATTAAAAGAGGGTGATGAAGTGGTAAATAATGCTCTGTTTATGATGGATTCAGATGCACAAA
>JAMOMX010000413.1 GCA_027066935.1 Sulfurimonas sp.
GTTTTTTCTTCTAAGTTTTTTATACCATCTAAAAACGTAAGACCAATTATAAAGCAAGCTTCTACACACTCTGCACCAGCTTGATTAATAAGGTTAGCAGCAGCATTTGCAGTGCCACCTGTAGCGATTAAATCATCAATCATTAAAACTCTAGGATTAGCAACTCCACTAAAAGCATCAATATGAACTTCAACTTCATCTACGCCATATTCTAAAGTATACTTTTGACTAATAGTTGTATATGGAAGTTTTCCATGTTTTCTAATTGGAACAAATCCAATACCTAACATTTGTGCAAGAGCTGCACCAAAGATAAAACCACGAGCATCAATACCAGCAACATAATCTAAGTTATACTCTTTATATCTTTGATATAGATGATTCATTAAAACACCATATGCTTCTTTATTGTTTAAGAGAGTTGTTATATCTTTAAATACTATTCCAGGCTTTGGAAAATCTTCTATCTCTCTAATTGAGTTTTCTATTATTTTTCTTTCAATATTATTTAATTTCATATTTGTCCTTATAATAGAGCGTCTATTCTATTTTCCAAAGCTTTGATTTTATCATTTAGACGATCTGTTTCTTGTCTATGTTTTGAATTTCTAGATTTTAAAACTTTTAACTCATTTCTTAGTTTTGTAAGTTCTTCACTTAATATATCTACATTTCCAAGGGCACGTTGAAGCTGAATTTGGTATTTACGAATTAATATTTCTGCTTCTTGAAGTGTTAACTTCATCATATCGTTACCTCTTTGTTCTTTATTAGTTATACTTTTAAAGTAATACATTTTTACAGATAAAAATATTGAGAGTAAAGACAATATTGTTAAAAGTGACCATTCCCAAAACATAATAACCTTTCTTTTAATTTATTTATTAATATTTTCTAAATTTCTATCTTTGCTATTCTACCACAATGTCGTCCACCATCAAAACTACCACCCACCCAAGCATCAATTATTGATTTAGCAACACCTTTGCCAACTACTCTCTCACCAAAACATAATACATTTGCATCATTATGTCCACGAGCTACGCTAGCAGTATAAGCGTCATGACATAAAGCTGCTCTTATCCCTTTATGTTTATTTGCTGCCATACTCATACCAATTCCAGAACCACAAATTAAAATTCCTTGAGAATCTGAATCATTTAAAACTGATAAACTAAGTTTATGAGCATAGTCTGGATAATCAACTCTCTCAGTTGTGAATGGACCAAGATCAATAACTTCGCACCCTTTTTGTTTTAAAAGCTCAACTGTATAATCTTTTAACTCTATCCCTGCATGGTCTGTTGCTACATAATATTTCATTGTATCCCTTTATAGTGGTAATTTCTTTGATGAGCATAATTTATATATAAATTATAGCCAGAAAATAATAAAATTAGCACTGTTATGATAATAGTAATTGTAAAATGGTTTGCACTGGTAATAATAATAGATAATCTTTTAGCGGTGTCATCAGAACCACTAAAACTATAATAATTCCATATTTTTCGTTTTTATAAAAAAATTCAGCTACGGAGCGTATTTTATGTTTTAATGCTAAATGCATTAAAAAATGTGCACCATCAAACTGTGGTATAGGAAGCAGGTTAAACACTGCTAAAACTATGTTGATAATTAATAATTGATATATAAATAGATAGAAAAATATATATCCTATTCCATCGTTTGTTGTTGGTTGAGCTATTGATACAAGAATAACAGAAGCTATAACTCCTAAAGTGAAATTATATACAATTCCAGCTAAATCAACTTGCATAGCACCGTTATAACCAGCATTTTTAATAACAGTAGCTGTATTTATTGGCACTGGCTTTGCCCAACCAAATAAAAAACCACTATCCCCACCTAGGAGCATTGGTAAAAAATACATTGTTGCAGGTACTATAATAGTCCCAACTAAATCAATGTGGACTATAGGATTTATTGATAATCTACCTACATCTTTAGCTGTATTGTCTCCAAATTTATGGGCTACCCATCCATGCATTATTTCATGACCGACAATAGCTATAATTAAAGCTAAAACAGCAGTTAAAATTTTGAGTAGATCAATAGATTCCATAATCATCTTTATCTTGAGTTTTTCTTTCTTGTATGGCCTTGTTTAGATGAGTTGGTGATTCTAAATCAGTTGGAGTTTTTCCAACTCTATCCCATCTTATCTCCCAATTATGATCAATTGAAAAATAAACAAACCAAGGTGTCCCCTCAATATTTTCATAAGGAACTGTGCCCCAAAAACGGCTATCATTAGAATGATCACGATTATCGCCCATCATAAAATACTCATCTTTTGGTACTTTTACAGGGGTTAAGTTAAATATTGGCTCAAAGTTTGGATTTCCTGTATTTATGATTTTATCATCATGATGGATTCCAGGATGTTCCTTCATATATGGGTTCTTTACCCAAAGCTTATCTGCTAAAACAGCTATCTCATAATCTTTATAGTTTTCTTTTATCCACTCATCACCTTCGCTAAAGTGGATAAACAAATCTTTGTTTAGTACAAAAAGTTCATCCCCTGGTAGTGCTACACATCTTTTTACAAAGTGTTGTTTGATATTATGAGGATATCTAAAAATTACAATATCTCCACGCTTTGGTTTATCGCCATCAATTAGTTTTAAATCATCACTCCAAGGCATAATTGATTGCTCTATAAAAGGAAGATGTGGCATTGGGATACCATAAGCGAATTTTTTAGCAAAAAGGTGGTCACCTATTAAGAGTGAATCTTTCATGCTTCCAGATGGAATTCTAAACGCCTGAGCTATGAAAAAGATTACAAAAAGAACAATTATAATTGTCCCTGTCCACGAGTTTGAAAATTTATATGCTTTTATTGCCAGTTTTTTCACTATTTTTTTTCCTGAGCGTTTATTTTTGCAGCTTTTATAGTATTTTTTAAAAGCATTGCTATTGTCATTGGACCAACTCCACCGGGACTTGGTGTAATAAATGAGCATTTTTTACTTACATTAAGAAAATCAACATCACCAACTAGTTTTCCCTCTTTGGTTCTATTAACACCAATATCAATAATAATAGCACCTTGTTTAACCATATCTTCTGTGATTAAGTTTATAACACCAACACCAACTAAAACTATATCTGCATCCAGTGTGTGTTTTTTTAAATCATCAGTAAAGATATGACAAATTTCAACTGTTGCATCAGCATTTAAAAGAAGTGACGCCATAGGCTTACCAACAATATTTGATGCTCCAACTACTACACAATTTTTGCCTTTTACATCTATGTTGTACTCTTTTAATAGTTCCATTACACCTAGAGGTGTACAAGGGACAAAACCATCTAATCCAGTTGTAAGCTTGCCTACATTAAAGGGGTGAAAGCCATCTACATCCTTTTGTGGGGCTACTAAATCTAGCAACTTTCTTTCATCTACTTGTTTAGGAAGTGGTAGTTGAATAAGGATTCCATCAATAGTTGAATCATTATTCATATTTTTAATAATTTTTTCTATAGCTTCTTGAGATATATTTTCAGGCATATCGTGTGTGATAGAATAGATTCCAACCCTATCACACGCTTTTTTTTTCATATTTACATAAGCTGCACTTGCAGGATCTTGCCCAATTAATACTACTGCTAAACCTGGTGTGCAGCCACATTTTTCTTTTAACATTTTAACATCGGCTGTAACTTGTATCTCTATTTTCTTACAAAGTGCTCTACCATCAAGAAGTTGCATTTAAATCCTATAAATAATATTTTAGGTATTATATCGCTTTAATATTAATAGGAAATTTGATGAGATTTATTATATTTTTGATTTTGCCATTTCTAGTTTGTGCAAAAACTTCATTTATAACACAGATGGAGTATTCATCACAACTTTATAAAAATCCAAGAGGTATTGGTTGTGATAATTGTCATGGTGAAAAAGGTGAGGGTAAACTAATTGCTAGTTATATTCACAAAGAGATAAAAAAAGATTTTCGTGGACCTGCAATAAATTCAGTAAAATATGATGATTTTGAGAGAGCACTAAATATCTCAAAAAGAGGGATGCCTAGATACTATCTAACTCAAACAGAGATAAAAGCACTTTTTTTCTATCTTCAGGAGATAAAAATTAAAGATGAAAAATAATTTTTCAAGTACATTAATGCTCTCGTGTCATAACGAAAAGCATCTTGCAAAAATCCCAGACTTAGAGGCTGAGTCTATAATGCTAAATCTTGAAGATGGTGTAAGTATTGAGCAAAAACCTTTAGCATTAAAATTATGTGCAAAATATCTAAAAAAATTTAAAAAAATTAAAAAAATGTTTATAGTTCGGGTAAATGCTTTAGATGAAGGTGGACTCCAAGAGATTAAATATTTAAATGAATTTAAACCAGATGCTATACGAATTCCTAAAGTAAAATCTAAAAAAGATGTTCAAAAAGCACTTGATATTTTGGATGATGGAATTGAGTTGCACCTCTCAATAGAAACGGCTTTATCATGGAAAAATTTAACTACTTTAAAAATAAATCCTAGAGTAACTACTTTTTATTTAGGGATACTTGATATGTTTGCAGATATGAAACTCCCTCACTCTATGATAGATAGAGATAATCCAACTATGCTTTACATGTTAAGTCATTTTTTGATTGCATCTAAAAGTATTGGTATTAAACCAGTGTCATTTGTATATCAGGATTATAAAAATTTAGAAGAGTTTGAGAGATGGCTTTATTTGGAAAAAAATATTGGATACAGCTCTAAAGGTTGTATATCACCATCACAAGTTAAACTTACAAATAAAATTTTTAGTAGTGATGAGATTGAGCTTAAAAAAGCAAAAAAAATAGTTAGATTGTTTGAAAGTCAACGAAAATTAGGTATAACAGGTTTTACAGATGAAGAGTTTGGTTTTATAGATGAACCAATTTATAAAGGTGCTTTGGCATTATTGGAGATAACAGATGATACAAAAAATTAAAAAATACTCAACAACAAATACATTAGTAATTCTTGGAATTATTTTAGGAATCGCTTTTGGAAGTTTTTTACCAGAGTTAGCATTAAAGCAACAAGTTATTGGTCAAATGTTTATTAGTTTTTTAAAGATGTTAGTTGTGCCTTTGGTATTTTGTAGTATATATATCGCTATTATGGGGCTTGGAAGCTTAAATGATTTAAAAACCATTGGTCTTAGAACTATCTCTTTATATGTTTTAACTACTGCGTTAGCAGTTTTGTTGGCAATTATTGCAATGAACATAGCACCAATTGGTGAGCCTACTCCTCTTGATGGATTGGAATACGCAAAAGCATCTCAAATAGCTCCTTTTTCATTTCAAGCAATGATACTAAGTTTTATCCCTACAAATATATTTAACTCACTTTCAGAGGGTGCTATGATGCAAATTATTGTTTTTGCAATATTATTTGCAATTGCATCTATGCATCTTCACGCTGATAGACAAGCATTGATGTTAGATTTTTTTACAGGTGTTACAAATGCGATGCTTACTATGGCTGAATGGATTATAAAACTTACACCTATTGGTGTGTTTAGCCTTATATCTTATGTTATTGCAGATCAAGGTGCTGGAGTTATCTTAGAGTTGTGGAAATATGTTCTAATGGTTTTAGTTGTTTTGTTTATCCACGCAATTATAACCCTTCCTATTGTTTTAGCACTACTTGGTAGGGTAAATCCTTTTAAATATTTAAGCAATATTCGTGAAGCTCCAATTATGGCTTTCTCAACTGCTTCAAGTGCGGCAACACTACCTGTATCAATGCGTATTGCTGAAGATGTTGGTGGTGTTAGTAAAAAGCATGCATCTTTTGTATTACCACTAGGGGCTACTGTATCAATGGATGGTACAGCTGCATACTTAACTATAGCAGTTCTTTATATCTCGCATTTAGCTGGTGTTGATTTAAGTTTTATGGATCAAGTATTATTAGGTATTACAGTTGTAGCACTTAGCGTTGGTGTAGCAGCACTACCAAGTGCATCTCTTGTTATGATGGTTGTTATTTTAAACCAAATAGGTCTTCCAGTTGAGTATATTGCTTTAATTGTAGCAGTAGACAGAATTTTAGATATGGCTAGGACATCTTTAAATGTAACTTCTGATTTGGTTGTTGTAAAAATTGTCGATCAGATGCAAAAAAAGAGATCAATAACCAGCTAAAACGTAAAGCTTTATCGATTTTAGTGTTATATTTTCCAAATAATAGTATTAATAAAGATTACCTTATAGTATCCCGTAATGACTACTTTGTTTTGTTATCTCTTTTTTATACAAGTTATACAGGTATGTATTTTAATCTGTAGGAAGATCTTCAAATGCTTGTCTTTTACTTTCCAACCACTTTTCCATCTC